>JASLBO010000175.1 GCA_030146605.1 Sphingomonas sp.
CTCCAGCTTGAGATATTTGCTGCGATTAAAATTTCCGTCCTGCGCGAAATGATTGAATGCTTCGGTCGGCCCATTGAAGCGACGGGCTATGTAGTGTCCGCCCTGATCGCTTGCGCGTCTATCGCTTCCGCCCGCCGCGAGTTGAGCCTTTTTAGAACGCCCCTGACCAAGGTTGAGAGTGATCTTCCCTGACACCCGGCGTGTTCGGTTTTGATCGTCGATCTCGTAGAGGTACCCATTGCGGGAAACCTGACGCCAACGATCGACCGTCTGCCCAAGCCGCCCTTCGATTCGCGCGGTTTGCTTCTGTGGTGTTTGCGACGCAGGTGGATCTTGCCAGCTACCGCTCGCGCCTGCACCCCCGAAACCATCGCCACCGCCACCGCTAAATCCACCTTCACCCCATGAACCGCCACTTTGCCCCTGCCGAGGTGGCGGCATAGGCCATTTTCCCTGCTCGTCGTTTTCTTCGCCGGCGCCGCCTTCGCCGCCACCGCTACGGCTGCTTGAGCGAACTCCAGCGCCGCCGGAGCGACCTCCACCCGAGGGAGCGCTTGGCGGTTCAACCGCGGCCGATGGGTGGCCGATGCCGCTCGTCGGATCCTTCGCTGAACGTGCAAGTTTGGTTAAATAACGGCGGTACTGCGCCTCGATGGCTTTCCGATACCCCGGTTTGTGACCGAACTTAGCGAGCTGCTCGGCTCTCCAAGTCTCCACCTCTTCCCTGGTCGAGATAAGGGGCAGGCGGAGGTCTTCGAAATAGTTGATGTCCGGGGCAGCTTGACTCGCGACCAGATCCCGTCGCGCGCTGTCGGGGCCGTAATACCGACCTGCGCCGACGAATGTAAATCGTCCGTCTTCTGGGTCGTGCCACGGGTTGAACTTGAGCTCACGCCGATCGACTGGGCCGGGCCATCGTCCCGTGCGCAACCAGATCGAAAAAGCGCGCCGGCGCTGCTGCGCTACCCTGTGCATGTTCCCGCCCCCGATTCCTTCAAGGGCCAGAACATTTCAAGAACATTTTCCAACAAGTCAAGTGCCGCCGGGTAGCGATGCGCTTTTGTTAATCCGTCGGGGCAAGAGGTGGGCGGTAATTCCGAAGCCTCAACATCCGCCCTGCCGCCCTAAAGCAACCCCAGAAACCGTACCCCCGCATCGAAATCCACCCGCCGCGCCTCGCGCGCCTGCCCTGCCAGCGCGTCCTCGCCCCATTGCTCGGCCTGCCAGTCCTCGTCGATATGCGCCGCCTGCCATATCGCTTCGGGAGTCGCGGCGTCTTCGACCAGGGCGAGCGCGCCGACCAGCGAGCCGCTGATCGTCACCACCGGCGACAGTGCCGCCAGCCGGAACGGGTCGAGCGCCGCGACTGCCTCGGCCAGCCGGGCCACGGTCGCCTCCGGCTGGGGGCGGTGCATCACCCCGGCGGTCGGCTCGAAATGAATGTCGTAGCGATGCTGCGCCCATTCGAGCAGCGGGTCCCATGCGGCGATCTGGCGGTCGACCAGAGCGGCCGGCTCCTCGGCGCGGTAATATAGCAGGTCGCTTTCGCCATATTTCGCCAGCCCCGCGGCGAAGGCGGCAGGATCGGGCGACACCCGGTCGATCGCGGCATTGGCGAGGCCGGTGAGCGGCATGGCCCGCGGGTCCAGCGTCGCGCCGACCGCGCGCCACTCCTCGGCCATGGCCTCGACGAGTGCGCGCGTCGGCACCGTCAGCGCGGCTCTTCCCGGCGTGCGCACCGGGCGGCCGTCGAGCGCGATGCCGCCCGCCGGATCGATCGTCACGTCTTTCCAGAATCGTCTCACGGCTGCGGCGTTCTCCAGCGCCGCGCCATTGCGCGCGGCACGACCGCCATAACGTACAAGGCCGACAGCAGGATCGCACCGCCCAGCACGCTGCCTTCCCAGCTGTTCGATCGCCCGGCGACGAGCAGCCCGAGCACCGCGCCGGCGGTCGCCAGCAGATTGACTCCGGCGATCATGTAATAGCGGTTGCGCGCAAGGCGATCGGCATCGGTCATAAGGCCTCCAGCTGCGCGGGCAGCGCGGCGGCATGCTCGACGACATGGTGCGCGCCCGACTCCAGCAGTTCATGCATAGTGTGATAGCCCCATGCAACACCTACTGCATGCGCGCCCGCCGCGCGCGCCATCAGGATGTCGAAGCTGGTGTCGCCGATCATCGCGGTGGTTTCGGGCGTGGCGCCGGCTTCGGCGATCGCGGCTTCGATCATCGAGGGATGCGGCTTTGACGGGTGACGATCGGCGGTCTGCAGCGTGACGAAGCGGTGGGCGAGGCCATGATGCGCGAGGATATGCGCGAGCCCGCGATCGGACTTGCCGGTGGCGACTCCGAGCAGCCAGCCATTGGCGTCGAGCGTGTCGATCGCCTCGGCGACGCCGTCGAACAAGGGCTCGGGATCGAGCGCCCCGCTGGCGCGCATCGCGAAGAAGGCGCGCTTGTAATCCTCGGCCATTTCCGCGTGCTGCCGCGCCTCGGCGTCGGGCAGCAATTGCGCGATGGCGGGGACGAGGCTGAGCCCGACGATGCGCCGGATCGCCTCGCGCGGCGGCGGATCGAGCCGCGAGGTCGCGAAGCATTGCTCCATCGCGCGGCAGATATTGGCCTGGCTGTCGACGAGCGTGCCGTCGCAATCGAAGATCGCGAGGCGGTTCATATTGATAATTCCTCCCCGAGCGTGCTCGGGAAGGAATTTTGCAGCGCGGCCATCATTTTTTCGGTTTCGCCGGCTTCGCTGGCCTTGCTGGCTCCGTCTCGCGGCGGCCGCGCCGCTCGCCGCGCCGTTCCTTGCGCACCGATTTGGCATGCGCGCGGCCCTGCGCCTTTTTCTGCTCGCGGCTCATCGGCGGGCGATCGTCGAG
This sequence comes from Sphingomonas sp., assembly GCA_030146605.1. Lineage (GTDB taxonomy): Bacteria > Pseudomonadota > Alphaproteobacteria > Sphingomonadales > Sphingomonadaceae > Sphingomonas. Next base: position 2,882 of record JASLBO010000175.1, read on the forward strand.
TGCGTCGGTGTTGCCCAGCGCCATGTCGAAGCCGAGCGTGTGCATCGATTCGGCGAAATGCTTCGGGAGTTCGGCGGTGACGTCGATCTTGCCGCCGTCGGGATGGTCGATCCGGATGCGGCGCGCGTGGAGGTGCATCTTGCGCGAGATGCCGCCGGTCAGGAACGCTTCCTGCAGCCCGTATTTGCCGTCGCCGACGATCGGATGGCCGATCGCCGCCATGTGGACGCGCAACTGGTGGGTGCGCCCGGTGAGCGGCTGGAGCTCGACCCAGGCGGCGCGGTTGCCGGCCTCCTCGAGCACGCGGTAGCGCGTGCGGCTGGGCGAGCCTTCCTTCATGTCGACCTGCATCTTCTCGCCGCCGGTGCCCGGCTGCTTGCCGATCGGCAGCTCGATCAGGCCGTCCTCGATCTCGGGCACGCCCATGACCAGCGCCCAATAGAGCTTCTTCGCGGTGCGCCCGGAGAAGTTCTTCGAGAAGAACGCCGCCGCGCGCGAGGTGCGCGCGAGCAGCAAGGCGCCGCTGGTGTCCTTGTCGAGCCGGTGCACCAGCTTCGGGCGGTTCTCGGCGTCGAACTGGAGCGCGTCGAGCAGGCCGTCGACATGCTCGAAGGTGCCGGTGCCGCCCTGCGTGGCGAGGCCCGGCGGCTTGTTGATCACGATCGCCTGCGCGTCCTGGTGGATCACCATCTCGCGCGCGAAGGCGGTCTGTTCGTCGCTCAGCGGGGCGCGATCGGATTTGGGTTTGGCCGCGCCGGGCTTGATCGGCTCGGCCGGGGGAACGCGGATCGTCTGGCCGGTGGCGA
>JASLBO010000184.1 GCA_030146605.1 Sphingomonas sp.
GCGGCGGCACGCGCCTGAAGAGGCGTCCTTCTCCCTCTCCCCTTGAGGGAGAGGGCTGGAAGAAGAAAGCGATCAGGCAGCGGTCGGCCTCGTTCCCGATCCTCCCCCGCCAAGGGGAGGTGGCATGCGCAGCATGACGGAGGGGGAGGAAGCACGATGGCGAGTGGGTCGCCTACCGCCCCCTCCGTCGCCTTCGGCGACACCTCCCCAGCGGGGGGATTGAGAAAGAATCCTCTCCTTACTGGCGGCCACAGAATTGCGGACCACGCGGACAGAAGCGACGCTCCGCTTACGACATCCTTGTAGCGACGGGCACTGTCCCGCCGCGAATGTCAGGCAGATTCACCAAAATAAACGAAGCTCATCTTGTTGCCATCAAGATCGCGGACATAGGCACCGTAAAAATCAGGGCCATATTGCGGACGAGGACCGGGATCCCCCTCATTGCTTCCGCCATTAGCCAGTGCCGCCGCATGTACCGCGCGCACCTCCGTCTCGCTTTTACACAACAGCCCGACCATGTTGCCATTGCCGGGAGTTGCTGAATCCTTGTCATGTGGCGGCGCAACCCAAATCCGCCCGCCACCGCGCAGCTCATAGCAAAAGCCGTGCGGCATGAAGTCGGCGAAAATCGTGCCACCGATCAACGGCAACACGGCATCATAATAAGATCGCCCCTTGGCGACATCATTCGAACCTATCATCACATAATTCAGAGACATGCCCGCACCCCCAGCCCGTATTGGAACATATAGCGAACAGATAGCGTGCAATGCACGGCCGCGCAATCCTGAACACTGCCGATTGCGAAAACACTCGACAACCTCGCAGGGGTCTTCCGTCACCGTGAAATGGCCGCCGTCACGCTATGCTTTCCGGGGAGCCGTCAGCCCGCTCCCCGCCCGGTCATCGACATTCGCCGCACGAGTTTGCATGCCAACCAACGCCCCACAAAGTCACCCACCTGTCGGCTCCCGTTCAGAAAAGCGGTGCTAGCCCGGCAAAGCCCGACTAAGGGAAGCGCGAGGGAGAGCCGGCAATGGCCGCGGTGGCCGCAAAGGGAAATGCTTCGCCTGAGGTGCTGCTCGAACAGGGCGGGCTCGATGCGGCCATGCTCCACCGCTTTGCGGACGACATCGCCTCGCGCCACGCGGCGGCCCCCGCCGGTAACGGCGCGGCGTTCCTCACCCGGATCGAGCAACTCGCCGCAGTCGACGCCCAGCGCCGCGAATGGTCCCGCCAGCTGCCCCATCTCGACCGCAGGAGCCGCGCGCGCCGCGTCCGGCAGCTGCCCGGCGGCGCGCACGAGGATACCCTGTTCGATCTCGCCGCGCACCTCGCCGGCTTCCTCCAGCGCCGCCGCGCCGTCGAGGCCAATATCGTCGCCAATCGCTATGTCGACGTGGCCCCGCAAGGCGCGAGCGGCTGGGCGACGCTGCCGCTGTTCGTCTCGCTCCACGCCGCCGCAGCCGGCGATATCGCGCTGGCCGAGGCGATGCTCGCCCCCTCCCCGCCGCGGCTGATCGTGATCGGCGGCCTGTCGGGCACCGGCAAGTCGACGCTCGCCCGCCTGCTCGGCGCGCGGCTCGGCCGCGGCGCCGGCGCGCGCGTCCTGCGCTCGGACATATTCCGCAAGCGGCTCGCCGGGCTCACGCCCGAAACCCGGCTGCCGCCCGCCCATTACACCCGGCACAGCGATGAGGAGACCTATGAGGCGCTGTTCGAATCGGCCTATGACCATCTCGCCTGCGGCAGCTCGGTGATCCTCGACGCGGTGTTCCTCAGCCGCAGCGAACGCGACGTGGCCGAGGCGCTCGCCTTCCGCCTCGACGTGCCGTTCACCGGCCTCTGGCTCGAAGCCCCCGAGCGCGACCGGATCGCGCGAGTCTCCGCGCGCAGCGGCGATGCTTCGGATGCCACCCCCGAAGTGGTGCGCGAACAATCGCGGCTGTCGATCGGCGAGCTTGCCGGCTGGCACCGGATGCGGGTCAATCGCCCGCTCGAAATCATCGTCGCCGCCGCGCGCGGTGCGCTCGACCGGCGGCGCTGATGGCGAAGATCGCAACGCTGACGCTCAATCCCGCGCTCGATCTGTCGACGAGCACCGGCAAGGTCCGCCCCACCCACAAGCTGCGCTGCGCCGAACCCCGGCTCGAGCCCGGCGGCGGCGGGATCAACGTCGCGCGCGTCGTCCATGCCCTCGGCGGCGCGGTGACTGCGATATTCCCCTGCGGCGGCCCCACCGGCGCGCTCTTCGAGAAGCTGCTGCGAGACACCGGTGTGCCGATCGCGCCGGTGCCGATCGCCGGCACCACGCGCGAGAGCTTCACCGTCGACGAGACCGAAACCGGGGAGCAATATCGCTTCGTGCTCCCCGGCCCGGTTCTGACCGAAGCCGAGCTCGACCAGCTGTTGCAGACCGTCATCGGCCTCGATGGCCCGCCGGCCTTCGTCGTCGCAAGCGGAAGCCTTCCGCCCGGCTGCGATCCTGTGGTCCTTCGGAAACTGTGCCGGCTGTGCGGAACGATCGGGGCGCGGCTGGTGGTCGACACCTCGGGTCCGGCGCTTGCCGCGCTGGAGGGCGGCTGCGCGTGGCTGATCAAGCCCAGCCTGCGCGAAGTCGAGGAACTGGTCGGCCGCGAACTCACCGGCGATGCCGATCAATTCGCCGCCGCGCGCGAGCTGCGCGATCGCGGTTTCGCCGAAGTCGTCGTGATCTCGCTCGCCGAGCGCGGCGCGCTCCTCGTCGCCGAGGGAACCGAACTCCGCCTGCCGGCGATTCCGGTGGCCCCCGGCAGCGCGGTCGGCGCAGGCGATTCGATGGTCGCCGGACTCACCCTCGCGCTCGCCGCAAACAAGAGCCTCGAAGAGGTCTTGCTCTACGGCGTCGCCGCCGGCGCG
>JASLBO010000258.1 GCA_030146605.1 Sphingomonas sp.
GACAGCCTGAAATCGAGGCTCTCCTCCGAGATGCCTCCCCCTTTGCCGCCGCGCGTCAGCTTGTCCGAGAGATCGAGCAGCTGAACCTGGAGATCCTTGAGACGCAGCGGCTTGCCATCGACGCCGGTGAGGCTCTCGCGCAGGCTCTGGAGATCTTCGACCCGCGATGCCAACGCCACCACATCGATCGGGGCACCGGCGGCATCGAGCAGCTTGCCGCGCAGATCGAGCACCGCTTTGACATTCTTGTCGAGTGCGGTCTGCGACCTGGCAACGCAGTTCACGGTGACGCGCAGATCCTCGATGCTGGAGAAGCGGGTCTCGAACACCGCGAGCTGGCGCTTGCGGTCGATCTCGTCGCTTGCGGCGCTGTCGATCGTGGCCTGCTGCTTCTCGACCAACGCTTTCAGCTCTGTAACCTGCGCGTTGAGCGCCTCGACGGTCTTGTGCATCGCCGCCAGCATCTGGCGTGTCGCGATCGGGCCTTCGTTGCCCAGGATCAGGCGAGTCTGGAGATCGGCGTCGAGCCACTCGAGCGTGACTTGCCCGAGATGCTGGTGATCGGCGCGGGCATAGGCCGCGTCGAGCCGGGACTCGGTATCGTCGTCCTGGGCTCGATCGATGCCGAGCATCGCCGACACCACCGAGACCACTTGGTTCCAATCGTCGGCGGTGAGGCGCATGCCGCGCGCCTTCTTGCCCAGCGGCGCGACCTGGTCCGAAAGCTCGGTGATCTGCTTGGCGCGAGTGGCGGCGGTCATGACCTATCCTTTCAGCGCTGTAAGCGCGCTCCCGCCCACCGAGCGATCGAGCTTGCGGTTGAAGACCAGCTCGCTCCCGTAATTGGTTGCGCGCGTGGTCTTGAGCAGATCGATCGACGCAGCTGCCTTGGTTACGGCGGGCGAGTCGACGAAATCGGGAACGGTCGCGGCATGTTCGTCGACCAGCGCCTCGAGCTTGGCCGAAAGCTCCTGGCCGGTGGCCCGCGCCGCCTTGGAGAAGACTGCCGGGGTCGCGGTGACGTTCTGCTGCAGCGTGCCGATCAGTTCCTCGAATTCCTTGCGCTTGACGGGCGGGATCGAGATCCCGCTATTGTCCAGCACATCGTCGACTTGCTTCTGCAGCGACAGCGTCAGGATCTGGCGCTGCAGCTCGGCGAGCGCCTGCGACATGGTGTCGAGCAGCGTAGTGAAGTTGCTGCTCATCTCCTCGATCTTGGCCACCAGTTCGGGATGGTCGTGCCCCACCGGCGACACCAATGTCGTCAGCTTGACGTTGATGTCGGCGAGGTCGTGGACGGCGCTCGCCAGCATGTTCCAGTCGCTCGACTTGATCGCCTCGCCTGCCGTCTTGCTGGCCAGCGGCCCCACCGTCGCCGCGATCGAGCCGGCTAGGTCGGCGACGGGGCGCAAATTGGCTTCGGGGATGTCTTCGATCGGCGTGTTGCGGAACTTGCTCGGGTCGAGCAGCACGGTGACCCTTGTGTCGCCATGCGGCAGCATGATGACCGGGCGCCTGAAGACGGGAAGCGTCAGGTTCGGGTGCTTGATTTCGACTTCATAGTTCCCGGGCGGCACCTGCGGGATCCGAACGGTGCCGTCGAGGAACGGCGCTACCGTCCGCACCGGCACGCGCGTCACTGCGTCGATCAGATTGACCTCGAGATCCCGGTTGACGGCGGGAAAGCCGAGAATGCTCATGGTCAGGTCGTTCATTGCCGTCTCCTTGATCCCGCCGGTCAGTGCCCGAACGGAAAATCGATCTGCCAGAAGAGAGTCACGTCCTGGCCGGTCTTCAGCGCCACCGGCTCGAAGATCACCTGGTTGTAGAGCGTGTCGCCGGCGAGCAGCCCGGCCTCGGTCACGTCATCTATGTCCACCGTCGGCTTGAACCGCGCGGCGACGCTGACCTGGACCGAGCCCGCCTGATCCGCGACGACCGTGAAGCTGTCCGCCGTCAACGGCGTCAGCAGCGCAGCTGCCGGAATCTTCTTGGCGGGATCGGGCGTGAGCAGGATCAGCTCGGCGTCACCCGGGTCCTTCGCGAAGCCGATCCCGATCGTGTCGATCGGTTTGGCCCCCGCCGCGCCGGTGAACAAAGCCGCGATGATCGTCGCCCCGCCGCGCAGCACCATGTTGCCCGCGCGCCGTTCGGCAACGAGCGTGCCGTCGGCGGCGGCGACGCGCAGGATCATACGGCCCATTGGCCGTCCGTTACTCGAAGCGAGCGCGGCCAAGGCCCGTCTCCCCAAAGTGAAAACCGAATTCGAAGGTGTCGTCCGTCCCGGCGGGACCGATCTCGGGATCGAGCCAAATCCATGGCAGCCGGTGGCGGACATGTTGCTCTTGGCGCTCGACGAAGGGCATGAAGCGCACCGTTGCGCGCACGCCCGCGGCGTGGAGCATGCCGATGCTGCGCTGGATCGCGTCGGCGACCAGCAGGTGCGGCGCGCCGCCTTCGGGCGCGCCGGCCGGCTCGGTCACGATCGTGCGGGGGATATGAACTTCGAACGCCGCCGCCTCGAGTTCGGTCCAGCGCATCTCCACGCGCGCGATCGGGCCCGCGGGAAACAGCGAATGATCGAATTTGGTTTCGTCGAACCGCGCCTCGCGCAATTCGGCGTCGGCAAGCGCGAAGAACATGTGATCCAGCCCGCGCACGTCGAACATGCCCAGGCTCAGATAGACCCAGGCGCTCTCGCCGCGCGGCAAGGAAGGCAGAAGGGGCTCGGCGTCATATTGGGCGGGGCTGAACGGCGTTCCCAGTGTGAAGCCGGCGAGGCTCTTGAGCCTGGACGTCACGTCGGCACCGTCGAGGATTGCGCGCGCGGCGCGACCGTCTCCGTCGGGTATTATTTCCAGCGTGGTGCCGCCGGACAACCGGTCGGCGAACAGGATCATCTCGCCGGTGGTGAGATTGGCGATCAGCGGGACCGCGGTCTTGCGCCCGCCTAGTCCGGTGATCCGAAAGCTCGGAACCGAGTGCTCGAGCCCGCCATTCTTCTCGGTCCAGCGGAACAGCACCGGCACCAGCCCACCGCGCGCTGTCAGCGCCGCGCTGCGCCGCGCGCGCGGCGGGAATTCCCGGAAAGCCAGCGGCCGGAAATACGGCTTTTCCGGCGGATCGGCATAGCCATCGTCCGCCTCCGCCAATCCATTGACGAAACGCGATTCATAGGCGCCCTCTGCCGCGCGCAGATAGCCTTCGACGAACCGGCTGATCTCCTCCCGGCCGAGCGCGCCGCCGAGCTGGGCCTTGATCAACGGCAGCAGGCGCGCACGGTAGCTCTCCAGCGTCTCATGGGGCAGCGGCTCGATCCCGCACAGCGCCCCGATCTTGCCCTCATCGCCGAACCGATAGACATGGTTGATCCAATGGGTCCGCCGCAGCCGGTCGAGATCCTCCTGGATCGTATCGAACTCGAGGGCAAACGCGCCGACCAGCGTGGCAAGCACGCTGTCGGGCTCCGCAGTGTAGATCGGCGGCAGCAGATCGAGGATGCGGTCGAGCGTGGTCATGAGGCCAGCTCCACGCTGACCACATTGAAGGTCTGCTCGCCTTTGACTTCATAGGATTGTCCGCCGAGCGAGATCAGCACGAACTGATCCTGCGCCGTCAGCGTCACGCTCAGCTTGACTGGATCGACTGCATAAAGCGCATCGTTGCGCAGCGCCTCGAGCAGCTTGGTCGCGTCGATCGTCGTCCCCGGGGTCAGCGCGGCGGCATAAGCGGTCAGTCGCGCGGTCAGCTCGCTACGGATCGCGTCGGGCAGCGCACCCGCCACCGGCGATGCCCCGATCACGGCGTTGACGTCGACGCGGGTCTTCTGCCCGACGGGGGCGACCGCGTTCGCATAGGTTTCCGGATCGATGACGATGTCGGCAGGGTCGAGCGTCGTGCCCGCGCCCGGATCGGGCTGATAGTCCTCGCCCGCCGCTGCGCCGCCGCTTTTGGGGCCGATCGTCAGAGTTACGTCGGCGATCCGGGCATCGCTGAGCAGCGCCGCGGCGAGCGGCTTGACCCGGATCCGCTCGCCCACGCCCTTGCGCCTGATCTCGTCCCCCAGCCGGACAAGCACGCTTTGGCGGACCGCGGCAACATCGGCGGGAGCCATGCTCGCGCCCGCCAGCAGTAGCTGGACCCGTGCCGCGAGCGCGACCATCGGGGCGAGCCCGCGCAGCACGCGGATCCCGGCCGGACGCAGTTCCTCGATCCGGTCGATCACGTTTTGCGGAAGGTCGTTGCCCTGCGGCATGTGTTCGAGCTGGACCGAGACCTGGATCTCCCCCGCGACGCCGTTCGGCATCTCGACGATCGACACGCCGGTGACACCCGGCAGTGCGAGCACACCATGCTCGATCGCCTCAAGCGTGCCCTTGTTGGCGGTGAGCAACGCATCGCGGGTGCGGGCGCGCAGCGCCTCGT
>JASLBO010000260.1 GCA_030146605.1 Sphingomonas sp.
ATTGCCCTGAACATAGCCGCCTTCAGCGGTCTTGCTCACCACGTCGACCCATTGCTTGCCTGCGGGCGGCGCAACATTTGCCACCGGCGTGCTCGACGTCACCGGGGCCGACGCATTGCCGCCGTCGCCGCCACAGGCCGCGAGCGCGAGGAGAGGGAGAAAGGCGATTGCAGAACGCATGGTCTTGAGCCTCCGAAGGAAAAGGGTGGATCAGCTGTCCGCGGCGCGAAGCTCGGGCTGGAGCTGATCCCAGGTGTAGGCGCGCACCTGGCGGCCGTTGATGAAGAAGCTCGGGGTGCCCTGCACGCCTGCCTTGACGCCGCGGGAATAGGTCTCGGCGACACCTTTGATCAGCGCGGGATTGGCCAGGCACCGCCGCGCCTGCGCCTCGGGCAGGCCGCGCGCTTTCATGAACGTGATCATCCCGAGCGTTTCGGCGAATTTGGTGGCGGCCTGCGGCGGCGGAAGCTGCTGCCAGCCTTCCACAACCTTGGGCTGCGTCTCGATCAATTTGTGCAGCGGCGCGTCGAATGTCGCCTGGCTGGCGAACATCTGATCGAGCACCGGAAAAAAGCGTGCGGTGGGCACGCACTGGTTGAGCAACGCGAGCGACAGATCGGGTGCGCCGTGGATCAGGAAGTCGCGGAATTCGTAGCTCAGCTTGCCGCTGGCGATCCATTCGCGGCGCAGCGGCTCCATGCCCTCCACGGCGAACTGCCGGCAGGTCGGGCAGGTGCGCGAGCCATATTCGACCAGTTTGATGCGAGCGTTCGGGTTGCCCTGGCGAAAGCCGCCCTCCGGTGTCCTGACGACGGCATTCACCCAATTGGCGGCGGGCGCGCGCCGCGCCTGTTGCGCCGTGACGGGGCCGGCGCCGGCCAGCAGCAGAAGCGCGGCAGCGAGAAAGCGGAGTGCCATTTAGTCGATCCTGCCAAGCTTGATGCCCTCGGCCGCCGCGACCCCGGCGGCGAGCGATTCGAGGACTGCCTTGAGTTCGGGGTCGGCGATGCCGCGCAAACTGTCGCCCATCGCCTCGGAAAGTGGCGCGAGACTGGCCGGCGGTGCCGCCTTGGCGATGCGCTTGACCTCGCCCTGGCGGATCGCGACGCGCGCCACCGCGGCATAGCCGAAGAAGCGATTGACCCGTTCGATGATCTCAGGCGCGATGTGCTGCATCATCGGTGCATGCGCGCCGCCGACGACGAGGCTCAGCACCCCCTCGGCGCGCTTGCCCTGTGGAAAGCGAATCGATTCAGGCACCGAGACGCGGGCATAACGCTCGCCGACGATCTCGCCCCAGCGGCTGACGATGGCATGCTGGACGAAGCCGAACTTGCGGAATGCGGCGCGGCCGACGTCGGGCAGCAGCTCGGAAACCGGGCGCGCGCGATTCGAGCGCGGCGGTTCGAGCTTAGGCTGGCGCGTGGTCGCGCGCTTCGGTTTGTCGGGAGCCTTCGTCATTGCCGCTTACCCATGCCATAGGCGGGGCGTGCCCGACAACGTCCCTCGCGCAATCGCCGTGCCCTTGCTCCGTTGGTACGACGCCCACGCCCGCGATCTGCCATGGCGCGCGCGGCCCGGCGCCAACGCGCCCGACCCCTATCGGGTATGGCTGAGCGAAGTGATGCTCCAGCAGACCCAGGTCGCCAGCGTCATCCCCTATTTCGAGAAATTCACGGCGCGCTGGCCGAGCTTCGAAGCGCTGGCCGCTGCCGAGGACGCCGATCTGATGGCGGCCTGGGCGGGGCTCGGTTATTATGCCCGGGCCCGCAATCTGCTCGCCTGCGCCCGCGCCGTCGCCGCGCGCGGACGCCTTCCGCAGACCGAAGCCGAGTTGCTGGGCCTGCCCGGCATCGGCGGCTATACCGCCGCGGCGATCGCCGCGATCGCGTTCGGGCGGCGCGCAGTGGTGGTCGATGCCAATGTCGAGCGGGTGGTGACGCGGCTGTTCGCGGTGAGCGAGCCGCTGCCCGGCGCCCGGCCGACGATCCGGACGCGCACCGATTCGATCACCCCCGATGCCCGCGCAGGCGACTTCGCCCAGGCGATGATGGATCTGGGCTCCACCATCTGCACTGCGCGAGCGCCCCGCTGCCTCCTTTGCCCCTTGCGTCAGCAATGCGACGGCTTCGCCACCGCCGCACCCGAGCGCTTCCCGGTCAAGGCCGCGAAGCTGCCCAAGCCGCAGCGCTACGGCACGATGTTCTGGATCGAGCGCGGGGGGAGCGTGCTGCTCGTCCGCCGCCCTGCGAAGGGCCTGCTCGGCGGCATGCGGGCGCTGCCGACCGGGCCGTGGGGCGATTCGCCGCAAGGTCTCGCCGGCGCTCCGCTCGCGGCCGATTGGCGGATGCTCGACGCACAGGTCCGCCATGGCTTCACCCACTTCAACCTCGACGTGGCGCTTGCGGCTGCAACAATCCCGGAGCACACAGACGCGCCGCAGGGCGAATGGTGGCCGGTAGCCGAAATGGAATCGGCGGGGCTGCCCACTATATTCGCCAAGGCGGCGAGGATGTTCGGGAGGATGCATGCGTAGCTGGCGAATATTCGGATCCATGGCAGCACTGGCGCTCGCCAGCCCCGGCTGGCCGCAGGCGACGGTGCCGCTGCCGTCGGGCAGCGTGCAGAGCCAGTCTGCGACCGCTGCATTGGCGAAGCGCTATGTCGCCGAGGGCAGGGTGCCCGGCATCGTCATCCTCAGCGGGGTCGGCAACGCGCCGCCCCGTGTCGCCGCCGAAGGCCGCATCGCGCTCGAACCCACGGCAGCCCCCGCCGATGTCGACAGCCTGTGGCGCGTCTATTCGATGACCAAGCCGATCACCGGCATCGCGGCGATGATCCTCGTCGAGGAAGGCAAGCTCGGGCTCGACCAGCCGATCAGCGACTTCATCCCCGCGTTCAAGGACATGAAGGTCCTCGTCGATCCGGCCAGGGACCTCACCAGCCGCCCCGCGACCCGCCCGATCACGGTGCGCAACTTGCTTACCCACACTGCGGGGCTCGGTTACACCATCATCACCAAGGGGCCGCTGCTCGACGAGTATAATCGCCTCGGGATCAACCCGGCGGCGGTCAACGCGCTGATGGAGCCGGGCATGCGCGCGGCGCGCCCAAAGAGCCTCGAGGAGTTCGCCAACCGCCTTGCGACTCTCCCGCTGATCGCCGATCCGGGCGAGAAATGGAGCTATTCGATCGGGCTCGATCTGCTCGGCCGGGTGATCGAGGTCGCTGGCGGCATGCCGTTCGACCGCTTCGTCCAGACGCGTATCTTCGATCCGCTCAAGATGCGCGCAAGCTATTGGACGGTGCCGCAAGACAAGGCGCGGATCTTCGCCACCAACTATATGACGCCCAAGCTGGCGATCGATACCGCCGCCGCCTCGGTGTGGCTCGAGCCGCCGAGTTTCCCTTATGGCGGTGCCGGGCTGGTGATGTCGGCGCGCGACTATGACCGCTTTCTCCACATGCTGGTCAATGGCGGCGAACTCGAAGGCGTTCGGGTCCTGAAACCCGCGACGGTCAAGCTCGCGATGTCGGATCTGCTGCCCGCTTCCGTCGACCGCTCGACACTGGCGCATATGACCGCCGACAGCGGCGTCCCGATCGGCTTCGGCGCGGGCGGCTCGGTCTATCTTGCCGACAAGCCCGGCGGTCCGGGCAAGGGCACCTTCGGCTGGGGCGGCGCGGCGGGGACGATCGGCTGGGCCGATCCGGTACACAAGGTGCGCGGCGTCGCGATGATCAACCTGTTCAGCGACAAGGAGCTCAAGCGCGAGGCATCGAAGGCGATCTACGCCGATCTCGCCAGATGAGCTCTGCCCGGTGAGCGCGCCCGGTTTCACCGGCGGCACCGTCGACCGCGCCGACCGGGTCCGCCACGATCCCGAGCTGCTGCGCGAAGCCGAGGCCGATTCGCGCGCCCGTCTGCTCGTGCTCAACGGGCTCGATCCCGAACTCGACCAGGCCGGTCGCCTCGTCTGGACGTCGCTGGATCGTGCGACGTCCGGGCGGTTGTTCCTCGGCTATGACGAAGGCGTGCCCCTGTTCGCCGCCGCCGCGCCGCATGGGCAGCCGCTCCCCGGCGGCCGCTCGCCGGCGTTGTTCGCGATGCTCGATCGCTTCCACGCCGCGGACGCCGCGCTTTACGCAGCGGCGCGCAGCCTCGTCGACTGGCATTCCCGGCACGGCTATTGCGCGGTCTGCGGCACCGCCACTGCGATCTTCCGTGCCGGCTGGGCGCGCCAATGCCCCAATTGCCATGCCGAGCATTTCCCGCGGGTAGATCCAGTGGTGATCATGCTGGCGGAGCTGGGCGACAAGGTGCTGCTCGGCCGCCAGCCGCCCTGGCCCGCGGGACGCTATTCGGCGCTGGCCGGCTTTCTAGAAGTCGGCGAATCGATCGAGGAGGCAGTGCGCCGCGAGATCTTCGAGGAAGCCGGCGTCCGCGTCGGCGCGGTGCGCTACGTCGCCAGCCAGCCCTGGCCGTTCCCTTCGTCGCTGATGATCGCCTGCATCGGCCAGGCCGAGGACGACAGGATCACGATCGACGCCAACGAGCTCGAGGACGCGCGCTGGTTCACGCGTGACGAGGCGCGGCTTGCGCTTGCGCGCGATCCCGCGGCTCCGTTCGGCGCACCCCCCGCTTATGCGATCGCCCATACGCTGCTGACCGCCTGGGTCGAGCGCGGAGGACGGTAGCCGGCGGGGGTCGCGACCTGGCTCGCTGATCGAAGCGCCTCTTCGCCAGGTCCGAAGTCCGGCCCTGGCGCGTTTGGTGCAGCTAAGAAGGCGATTCCACCTGAGTTGAAGCGGAATTCAGCCGCCGCACGCATCGAACGGCGTCTCGGGCAAAGCCGTCAGATTTCGCTCTTTCGCCCAGGAAAGAGAACCCAAACGAAAAGGGCCGGACGTTTCCGCCCGGCCCCTTCATGATTCGGTTGCCGAAGATCAGCTGCCGGGCGTGAGGTTCACTGCGGCATATTTGCCGCGGCGGTCGACCTCGAGCTCGAATTCGAGCCGGTCGCCTTCGTTGAGCGTCGGCATGCCGGCGCGCTCGACGGCGCTGATGTGGACGAACGCGTCGGGCTGGCCATCATCGCGCTGAATGAAGCCGAAGCCCTTCATCGCGTTGAAGAATTTGACCGTTCCACTCGCCTTCTCGCCGGTCAGCTGACGCTGCGGGCCGCCGGCACCGCCGGCACCGCCGCGTGGGGCACCAGGGCCAGCGTCGCGATCGCGTGGCGGACCCGAATCGGTCACCGGCATCGGCTCGCCGTCGATCTTGAGGTCGGTCGCCGAGATGCGGCCGCCACGATCGACGAGCGTGAAGCCCATCGGCTGGCCTTCGGCGAGGCCGGTGAGACCGGCCTGCTCGACCGCCGAAATGTGCACGAACACGTCCTCGCCGCCGTCATCGCGAACGACGAAGCCGAAGCCCTTTTGTGCGTTGAAGAATTTTACGACGCCAGTCGCTTCGCCGACGACCTGGGGGGGCATGCCGCCGCCACCGCCGCCGCCGCCGCGGAAACCACCGCCGCCGCCGCCACCGCCGCCGAAGCCGCCACCACCACCGCCGCGATAGCCACCGCCACCGCCGCCGCTGAAGCCGCCGCCACCGCCGCCGAAGCTGCTGCCGCCACCGCCGAAGCCGCCACCGCCGAAGCCGCCGCGATCACCACCGCCGAAGCTGCTACCGCCGCCGCCGCCTTCGTCACCAAAACCGTCGCGCTTGTCTCTGCCGCGCCCGCCGCGATCCCCACGGCGCCCTCGATCAAAACTCATGCCCTGTTCGTCTTCCCGGTTCGCCCATACTGCAATCAAAACCCAAGCGCCGGACGAAGAACGCAGGTGTTCGGGCACAAAAAACAGCGCCACAGAATCGGCATAGCCCAAATTCGTACAGGGTGCGACCGAAAATCGACTTGATTAGGCCAGATTTAGGGAGACTGCGGCGCTTGCGCCACGGTTCGACGCACGGCACAAGTGCGGCATGGAGCAAATCGCCGAATTGATCGCCAGCCCAGCCGCATGGGTCGCACTCGTCACATTGATCGTGATGGAGGTCGTGCTCGGCATCGACAACCTCATCTTCATCTCGATCCTGTCGAACAAGCTGCCCGAGGCGCAGCGCCGGAAGGCGCGGATGATCGGCATCAGCCTGGCGCTGGTGATGCGGCTCGCCTTGCTGACGATGATCGCGTGGATCGTCGGCCTTGTCGCGCCGGTGTTCGATCTCGGGCTGGTCGGTCCGCTCGGGGCGCATGGCGAGCCGGCGTTCGAGACGCAATTCTCGTGGCGCGACCTGATTCTGATCGCCGGCGGGCTTTTCCTCGTCTGGAAGGCGACCAAGGAGATTCACCATTCGGTCGATACGCATCAAAGCGAAGACCTGCTCGACAAGAAGCATGTCGCGTCGATCAATTTCACCTCGGCGATCGTCCAGATCCTGTTGCTCGACATCGTCTTCTCGATCGATTCGATCCTGACCGCGGTCGGCATGACCGAACATGTCGAGATCATGTACGTCGCGGTGATCTTCGCGGTGACGGTGATGCTGTTCGCCGCGACACCGCTCGCCAATTTCATCAACGGCAATCCTACCGTGGTGATGCTGGCTTTGGGCTTTCTGCTGATGATCGGGATGGTGCTGATCGCCGAGGGCTTCGGCGCGCATATCCCCAAGGGCTATATCTATACTGCGATGGCGTTCTCGGCCGGAGTCGAGATGCTCAACATCTGGTCGCGGCGCGCGCGCGAGAGGAAAGCGGCCGCCGCCAAGCCCGACTGAATCCTTTCCAGAGCGAGAGGCAAACGGGAAGTCAAAGCATTGAGGTGCGCGCGCAACCGGCCTATGCGCGCGGCATGACTGTGCATTTTCATGAAGAAGACCTGCCCGGGGACGTGTTCGCTCCCGGCGCGTCGATCGCCGTAGACACCGAGACGATGGGGCTGATCACGCCGCGCGACCGGCTGTGCGTCGTCCAGCTCTCCGACGGCAGCGGCGACGAGCATCTCGTACGGTTCGGGCCGCGCTCGTCCTACGATGCGCCCAATCTGCGCGCTGTGCTGGCCGATCCCGAGCGGCTCAAGCTCTACCATTTCGCGCGATTCGATCTGGCGGCGATCCGATTCTATCTCGGCGTCACCGCCGCCCCGGTCTATTGCACCAAGATCGCGTCGCGGCTGGTGCGCACCTATACCGACCGCCACGGCCTCAAGGACCTCGTCCGCGAGCTGGTCGGGCAGGAAATCTCGAAGCAGCAACAGTCTTCGGACTGGGGCGGCCCCGACCTCTCGGACGCGCAGAAGGACTATGCCGCGTCCGACGTGCGCTTCCTGCATGCGATGAAAGTGGAACTCGACAAGCGCCTCGAGCGTGAAGGGCGCATGCCGCTCGCTCAGGCCGCTTTCGACTTCCTCCCGTGGCGGGCCGAGCTGGATCTCGCCGGCTGGCCCGAGGTGGATATCTTTGCCCATATCTAGCGCCATGCCGATCGAACCCTATCTGACGGACATGGTCTTCCATGTCTGACGTCGCCGCGCGCCTCCGCTCGCAGAAGCGCGGCTGGGCGCATCCCGGCAGCAGCCACGATCGTATGGTCCGGGTCGGGCTCGTCGTGCTGCCGATGGGAATCGGCGTGCTCGGCGCGTTCCTCGTCGTCGCGCCCTTGCTGATGGGCGGCGACGTCAGCTTCGTGCTCGACAAGAACAAGGTCGACATTTCGCCCGAGCGGCTGCGCATCGACGCCGCCGAATATCGCGGCGACGACGCCAAGGGCCGGCCGTTCCATCTGCATGCCGGTTCGGCGGTGCAACGCAGCTCGGCCGAGCCGGTCGTGCGCCTCAACGATCTTGCCGCCGAGATCCGGCTCGACGATGGCCCCGCCTCGATCAAGGCGGACAGCGGCCATTACAACATGAGCACCGAACGCGTCGCGATCGACGGGCCGCTCAAATTTCAGGCCGCCGACGGCTATGTGCTGAACACCAACAACGCCACGGTCGATCTCAAGACGCGGAAGCTCGAAAGCGGCGGCGCAGTCACCGGCAGCACGCCCTCGGGCGTGTTCAGTGCCAACAAGCTGACTGCCGATCTCGAACGCCGTACCGTCTCACTCGAAGGGAGAGCACGCTTGCGCATACAGCCGCGGCGGGCAAATAGGTGATGATGAACTGTCGCTACGTCCCGGCCGGCCTCGGGCTGATGCTGACGCTGGCCGCCGTGCCGGCGCTGGCGCAATCGAGTCACAATACCACCGCGCCGATCGACGTCGCGTCGGACCGGATAGAGCTGCAGGACCGCGCCAACCGCGCGATTCTCTCGGGTAACGTGCAGATCAAGCAGGCGGCAATGACGCTCGCCGCCGCGCGGGTGACGGTAACCTATACCGGCCAGGTGAGCGAAGGCTCGCCGCAGGTATCGCGGCTCGACGCGGCGGGCGGAGTCACGGTCAACCGTCCCGAACAGAGCGCGCGTTCGCAATATGCGGTCTATGATCTCAATCGCCGCGTGATCACCATGATTGGTGCCGTGACGCTGCGCCAGGGCACCAACACCGTGTCGGGCGGGCGCCTGTCGATCGATCTCGACACCGGCCGCGCGACGATCGACGGATCGGGCGTGCGCGGCGGCGCGACCACCGGCCAGCCGGGCCAGCCCGGCGTGCAGAGCTCGGGCGGGCGGGTCACCGGCCGCTTCTCGGTGCCCAAGCGCGGCGGGCAATAAGCGCCGTTTTTCACCGCACTGCCGCAGTTTCGCTTTTCATCGTCCGCAATCTCCTGCAGGAATCCTGCCAACCGCCTATATCCGGCGAGTTGGATAGTGTGCGCAGGAAGCCTTGATGAACGACGTCGCCATGCTCGAGCACCCGGTCGCCGATCCGGCACCACTCCCCGACAAGGGGCTGGCGGTCGTCTCGATCGCCAAATCCTATGACAAGCGGGTGGTGCTCACCGACGTCTCGGTCTCGGTCGGCCGCGGCGAAGTGGTCGGGCTGCTCGGGCCCAACGGCGCGGGCAAGACCACGTGCTTCTATTCGGTGATGGGGCTGGTGAAGCCCGATTCGGGCCGGATCATGCTCGACGGCGAGGACATCACCCGGCTCCCGATGTACCGCCGCGCGATCCTCGGCCTCGGCTATCTGCCGCAGGAGACGTCGATCTTCCGCGGGATGACCGTCGAGCAGAACATCTCGGCCGTGCTCGAGCTCGCCGAGCCCGACAAGGCGACCCGGCGCGCCCGGCTCGAGCAGTTGCTCGACGAATTCGGCCTCGCCCGGCTGCGCACCTCGCCGGCGATGGCGCTGTCGGGCGGCGAGCGCCGCCGCGCCGAGATCGCCCGCGCGCTCGCCGCCGACCCGACGATCATCCTGCTCGACGAACCGTTCGCCGGCATCGATCCGCTCTCGATCTCGGACATTCGCGAGCTGGTGCTCCAGCTCAAGCAGCGCGGCATCGGTGTGCTGATCACCGATCACAATGTCCGCGAGACGCTCGACATCGTCGATCGCGGCTACATCATCTATGACGGCCGCGTGCTGTTCGCCGGCTCGCCCGAGGATCTCGTCCGCGACGAGAATGTCCGCCGGCTGTATCTCGGCGAGAGCTTCGAGCTGTAACACCGATGAGTCTCGCGCCTCGCCTCGACCTGCGGCAGTCGCAATCCTTGGTGATGACGCCGCAGCTCCAGCAGGCGATCAAGCTGCTGGCGCTGTCCAATCTCGAGATCGAGACCTTCATCGCCGAGGAAATCGAGAAAAACCCCTTGCTGGATGCGCAGGGCGGCGGCGATGAAGTCGCCGATCCCGCCACCGGCCCCGACGGCGACCTGGCGCCGCTGCGCGACGGCCCCGCCGATACCGGCGAGCTGCTGGCCGGCGGCGGCGAAGCGGCGGGCGAGGCCGCGCTCGACGTGGATTTCGCCGCGGAGACCTTCCATCACGACGGCCCCACCGACTCGGTCGGCGGGCTCGACGGCAGCCTCGGCATGGGGGGCACCGGCGCGGGCGGCTCCGAAGACGGCCCCGACTTCGATAATATTCGCGGCTCGGAGCTCAGCCTCGCCGACCATTTGATGGCGCAGGCGGGCGCGAGCGTCGACGGCCCCGACCTGTTCATAGCAGCGCATCTGATCGACCAGATCGACGAGGCCGGCTATCTCACCGCGTCGCTGCTCGATGTGGCAAACCGGCTCAATGTGCCGCTCGCGCGCGCCGAGGCGGTGCTCGCGACGATCCATAGCTTCGATCCCACCGGTGTCGGCGCGCGCAATCTTGCCGAATGCCTCGCGCTGCAGGCGAAGGAGGCCGATCGCTACGATCCGTGCATGGCGCGGCTGATCGACAATCTCGAGCTCGTCGCACGCGGCGATCTCCCGCGGCTCAAGCGGCTGTGCAACGTCGACGACGAGGATCTCGCGGACATGATCCGCGAACTGCGCAACTATGATCCCAAGCCCGGTTGCCGTTATGGCGGCGAGCCGATGATGGCGGTGGTGCCCGACATCTTCGTCGCGCGCCGCGGCGCCGGCTGGGCGGTCGAGATCAACTCCGCGACCTTGCCCAGGCTGCTGGTCAACCGCGCTTATTATGCCGAGATTTCGGCCGGCAAGCAGGACAAGGCGAGCAAGGCGTGGATGTCCGACATGCTCGCCAGCGCCAATTGGCTGGTCAAGGCGCTCGACCAGCGCCAGCGCACGATCATCAAGGTGGCGAGCGAGATCGTGACCCAGCAGGAAGCATTCTTCCTCCACGGTGTCGCGCATCTCAAGCCGATGACTCTGCGCCAGGTCGCCGACGTGATCGAAATGCACGAATCGACAGTGAGCCGGGTCACGTCGAACAAATATCTGAGCTGCGCGCGCGGGCTGTTCGAGCTCAAATATTTCTTCACCAGCGCGATCCAGTCGTCCGAAGGTGGCGACGCAGTGTCGGCCGAAGCGGTCAAGAGCGCGCTCCGCGCATTGATCCAGGCCGAGGATCCGAAGAAGATCCTGTCGGACGACACCTTGGTCGAGTTGCTCAACGCCAGGGGCTTCGACATCGCGCGGCGCACCGTGGCGAAGTACCGCGAAGCGATCGGCATCGGCAGTTCGGTGCAGCGGCGCCGGCAAAAGGCGCTGGAAGGCGTGAGCTGAACGTCGGACGAGCGTTTCTGCAACGAAATGATCGACTCAGAATTCGGCAACGCATTCGTCCTATAATGGATTCATGAGCGCGACCTTCTCCATTCATGCCGAGCCCGAGCGAGACCTGATCCGGATCACGATGGCCGGCCTGTTCACGCCCGAGGATGTTCAGGACTTCTACAAAGCGCGCGACATCGCGCACGCGAAGCTGAAGTGCCGTCGCAACGAGCATCTCACGATCAACGATCTGCGCGAAATGAAGATTCAGCCGCAGGAGAGCGTCGCGGCATTTCAGCAGATGCTCGGCGCGCCCGAATATCGCTCGCGCCGGCTCGCTTTCGTGATCGGGCGCACGCTGGCGCGCAGCCAGCTGCAGCGCGCGCTGTCGGGACGGGGGCCGGACACCCGCTGCTTCGACACGGTCGTCGAGGCGGAGACGTGGCTGTTGCACGGCGCGATCAGCGGATCGCTGCGCGCCACGGGCTGAGGGCATTGCAAAACTCCCCGCTTTGCGAGGGAGCATTGCTTGTCAATCATCCTCGTCCTCGAAGCCGACCAGCTCGAGCGCGCGTGCCTTGATCTGGCGCATCCGGCACCAATGGACCAGCGCATCCTCGCGGCCATGGGTGACCCACACTTCGCGCGGCGCGATCTCGCGGATCGTGGTGGTGAGCTCGTCCCAATCGGCATGATCGGAAAGGATCAGCGGCAGTTCGACATTGCGCTGCCGCGCGCGCTGGCGGACGCGCATCCAGCCAGAGGCCATCGCGGTGATCGGATCGGGCAGCCGCCGCGACCAGCGATCGTTGAGCGCGCCGGGCGGGCAGAGGATGATCCGGCCCTGAAGCTCGGACTTGGCGACGCCGGTGGCGGGGCGCAGCTCGCCGAGATTTACGCCATGCTCGACATAGAGGTCGCACAGCCGCTGCAACGCGCCGTGAATGTAGATCGGATCGTCGAAGCCCATCACGCGCAGCTCGCTGATCACGCGCTGCGCCTTGCCGAGCGCATAGGCGCCGACCAGCACGCAGCGCGTGGGATTTGCCCTTGAAGCGGCCAGCAATTTGTCGAGCTCGTCATGCGTCTCGGGATGGCGGAACACCGGCAGCCCGAAGGTTGCCTCGGTGACGAAGATGTCGCACGGCACCGGCTGGAACGGCGCGCAGGTCGGGTCCTCTCGGCGCTTGTAATCGCCCGACACGACGATGCGCTCGCCTTCATGGTCGAGCACGATCTGCGCCGAGCCGAGGACATGACCGGCGGGGACGAAACCCACATCGACATCGCCCATCCGCAGCGATTCGCCGTAACCCACCGGGCGGCCGTTCTGCGCCCCGTAGCGGCATGCCATGATCGCCAGCGTCTCGGGCGTCGCCCAGACCTCGCCATGCCCGCCGCGGGCGTGATCGGCATGGCCGTGGGTAACCAGCGCGCGCGCCACCGGCTCGGAGGGATCGACCCACGCATCGGCGGCGGGGATGTAGATGCCGGTGGGATGGGGCTGGATCCAGCTGCCGATTGCCATGCGCTACTATATGGTTCGCCGCGCCGGTGGTTCCGAGTGGATCGAATTTGCATCCGGCTTCGTTGGTCGGGGGAAGACGCGAAACGAGGTGAGTCATGGACTTTTCGAGCCCCCTGCAGGGTATCATGGTAATCGCCGGGCCGATCCTGCTCGCGCTCGTGATCGCCTGGGCGATCTTCCACAACCGCGGCACACGGCGCGACCTCGAGCGGACCGAAGAGGCGACGCGCGAACGCTACGACCAGCAGGACCGCGAGGACAAGGCGCGCGAGAATGGCGGCGTCGCCTGAGGGGCTTGCGCTGACCGGGTAGTCGCGCGAACGCTGGC
>JASLBO010000270.1 GCA_030146605.1 Sphingomonas sp.
GCGCTTCATCGGGTCAGGTAGCGGCCACCGGGTCATGCCCGGGCGCTAGGCGCGTGCTTGACGATTCGCGAGCCTCTCGTTATGCGCGCGGCCTTCCGGCATCGCCGACACCGTTTCACGAAGAGATTTGTCATGTCCCGCATCTGCGAACTGACCGGCAAGACCCGCCAGGTCGGCCACAACGTTAGCCACGCTAACAACAAGACCAAGAAGGTCTTCCTGCCCAACCTGCAGAACGTGACGCTGATGAGCGAGAAGCTCGACCGGAGCTTCAAGTTCCGCGTCAGCACGCAGGGGCTGCGCTCGGTGGAGCACAACGGCGGGCTCGACAACTGGCTGCTCAAGACCAGCGACGAGAAGCTTTCGGCGACCGCGCTAAAGGTGAAGCGCGAGCTGAAGAAGGCCGCGCAAGCCGCCTGATCCTTCTTTGATTTCGAAGTGCGCGCGGGGCCTTGGCTGCCGCGCGCTTTTTCATGTCTACTGCGGTGGCAGGAACAACAGCGGATCGAGCCGCGCGCCCTGCCATTCGAGCGACCAGTGGAGGTGCGGCCCCGTCGCCCGCCCCGTCGCGCCGACATAGCCGAGCAGCTGCCCCTGCCGCACCGTCTGGCCTTCGCGCACCGCCAGCGACTGCGAGTGCAGGAAGGCGCTGTTGAGGCCCATGCCGTGGTCGATCATCAGCAGATTGCCCTCGAGCGTGAAGGGTGTCGCCACCGCGAGCACCACAACCCCGTCCGCGGGCGCGAGCACGACCGTTCCGGTAGGGCGCGCGATGTCGATCCCCGAATGATAGGCGCCCGGCTCGCCGCGATAGATACGCTGCGAGCCAAACAAGGTGGAGATGCGCCCGGTCACCGGCCAGAGAAAGGTCTGGCGCCAGCCCTGCGAATCGCTGCGCATCGCCCGTGCAGCGTTGATCCGGGCCAGTTCGGCGGGGCGTACCCGTTCGAACTCGGGGCGCGGCACGGGGTATTTGGGCAATGTGTTCAGCCGCGAAATGTCCCA
Source organism: Sphingomonas sp. (assembly GCA_030146605.1). Taxonomy (GTDB): domain Bacteria; phylum Pseudomonadota; class Alphaproteobacteria; order Sphingomonadales; family Sphingomonadaceae; genus Sphingomonas. Next base: position 1,006 of record JASLBO010000270.1, read on the forward strand.
GGCGCGGGGTGCGATCACGAGCGTCCGGCGGACTTCGCTGCCGTCCGCGAGCCGGGCGACGAGGACCGCGCTCGGCGCGGCGTCCCGGTCGAAGGCGATCATGAACCGGCGGTCCCCGGCGATCTCGACGGGCGCGCCGTTCAAGCTCAGCAGGGTCGTTCCAAACGGGGCGGTCCCGGTTGCGGCACCGCCTTGCACCAGCTGGCCGCTGAGCCCGAAGCGATCCGCCTGCGGAGCGGGCGCCGGCCTGCTCTGGTTGCCAGGCGCCCCGCCGCAGAGCAGCCCCAGCGCGAGTCCCGCCGCTGCGAGCTGCCGAAGCCTCATTTGCCGTGCAGGGCCGTGGCCGCGTGTTCGGCGGCGGCATAGGGCTCCTGCCGCTCGACGCTCCAATAGCGCAATATCTCGAGCGGGATACGCTCGCCGCTTACGGCGCAGACGACATGGTCGCCGGGAGCGATCACGCGGAAGCCGTTCGGCATATAATGCAGCTTCGCGGCGCGGGCAGTGTTGGACATCAGCATGGCGGCGCCTCCTCGTCACGGATCCGGTTCATAGCAGGCTCGGCTGCTCGGGTTTGGCGGCAGTGTAGGATTTGCCAGGCGCTCGCTCAACCCGGGCGTCTACCGGACCGTCCCTGAACTGGAGCGTAATCGCCCCCGCCGCCTGCGCCTCGGCAACGGTGGTGACGACCTTGCCGCTCGCCTTGGCGCCGACCCGGACATAGCCGCGCTCGAGCAGATTGTCCGGATTGACGCTATCCAGGAGACGCGACGCCCCTTCGAAACGGTGCCGTGCCGTCGCCACCAATTGATCGAGTACCGCGGGGCGCAGCGCCCCGGCGTCGCGATCGAGCCGGGCACGGGCGACGGTGACACGGCGTTCGAGCGCGCGGTCGAGCCGGCCGGCGAGGTCGTCCATCTTCTGGCGCTGGGGTCCGAGCAACGCATCGCGCCGCGGCAGCACGCGGACCAAAGCCGCCAGCCGCTCGCCCGCGCGCTCGTGATAGCGGCGGACGCAGCGCTCGGTGCGGTGGGCGAGCGTCGCCACGGTGTGGCGCACATCGGCGAGCACGGGGACGGCGATCTCGGCCGCGGCAGTCGGCGTCGGCGCGCGCAGATCCGCGGCGAAGTCGCACAGGCTGGTGTCGGTCTCGTGCCCGACCGCGGAAATCACCGGGATGCTGCAATCGGCCACGGCGCGGACGACGACTTCCTCGTTGAACGCCCATAAATCCTCGATCGACCCGCCGCCCCGCGCGACGATCAGCAGTTCGGGACGCCGGATCGGACCATCGGCGGGCAGCGCGTCGAACCCGCGGACGGCCGCGGCGACTTCCGCGGCGGCCCCCTCCCCCTGCACCTTTACCGGCCAGACGAGGACGTGGCTGGGGAAACGATCCTCGAGCCGGTGGATGATGTCGCGGATCACCGCTCCCGTCGGGGAAGTCACCACCCCGATCGTCTGCGGCATATAGGGAAGCGGCTTCTTGCGGGCGGCATCGAACAGCCCCTCGCCCGCCAGCTTCGCCTTCAGTTTCTCGAACAGCGCCATCAGCGCGCCTTCGCCGGCGAGTTCCATCCGCTCGATGACGATCTGGTATTTGGAGCGGCCCGGATAGGTGGTGAGCTTGCCGGTGGCGATCACTTCGATCCCGTCCTGCGCCGCAAAGGGCAAGGCCGCCGCGGCGCCCCGCCAGATCACCCCGTCGATCACCGCGTCGGCGTCCTTGAGGCACAGATAGGCGTGGCCCGAGGCGGCGCGCTTCCACCCCGAGATCTCGCCGCGCAGCCGGACATGGCCGAACTCGCCCTCGACCATCCGCTTGAGCGCCGAGGAGAGTTCGCTGACGCTCATCGCCGGTGCGTTGTCGCCCGGCATTTGCTCGGCTACGAGCCGGCCGGATGACGTATCGAAAAAGGGGTCGGCCATGAACGTCCTGCTACTCGGGTCGGGAGGCCGCGAACATGCGCTCGCGTGGAAACTGGCGCAATCGCCGCTGCTTGCGAAGCTCTATGCCGCGCCGGGCAATCCGGGAATAGCCGCGCATGCCGAATGCGTCGATATCGCGCTTCTGGATCAGCGTGCGGTGATCGATTTCTGCCTGCGCCACTCGATCGGTTTCGTGGTGATCGGGCCCGAGGCGCCGCTGGTCGCCGGGCTCGGAGACAATCTGCGGACGATGGGGATCGGGGTGTTCGGCCCCAGCAAGGCCGCGGCGCAGCTGGAGGGGTCGAAGGGCTTCACCAAGGACCTGTGCGCGCGCGAGAACATCCCGACCGCCGGCTATGTCCGGGTCGAGAGCCGCGACGGGGGTCTCGCCGCGCTTGGCGATTTCACCCTGCCGGTGGTGGTCAAGGCCGACGGCCTCGCCGCGGGCAAGGGCGTCACCGTCGCCATGACGCGCGAAGAGGCGGAGGACGCGATCCGCGGCATCTTCGCGGTGCCCGGCGGCAGCGCGGTGATCGAGGAGTTCCTCGAAGGCGAGGAAGCCAGCCTGTTCGTGCTCACCGACGGCACCAACCTGCTCCCCTTCGGCTCGGCGCAAGACCATAAACGCGTGGGTGAAGGCGACACCGGCCCCAACACCGGCGGAATGGGCGCGTACAGCCCCGCCCCGGTGCTCACCCCCGAGCTCGAGCGGCGGGCGATCGACACGATCGTTCGCCCGACGGTGGAGGCGCTCGCGCGGATGGGCTCGGCTTATTCGGGGGTGCTCTATGCCGGGCTGATGCTGACTGCCGAGGGGCCCAAGCTGATCGAATACAACGCCCGCTTCGGCGATCCCGAATGCCAGGTGCTGATGCTGCGCTTCGAAGGCGATTTACTCGAACTGATGGTCGCCACGGCAAAAGGCGAGCTTGCCGGGCGGGCGGACCCCGCTTTCTCGGCGGATACCGCGCTGACGGTTGTGATGGCGGCGAACGGCTATCCCGGCACGCCCGAAACCGGAGGCGCCGTCACCGGGATCGGGGCAGCGGAAGCCACCGGCGCCAAGGTCTTCCAGGCAGGCACCCGCCAGCAAGGCGACACGCTGGTGTCGAGCGGGGGGCGCGTACTTGCCGTGACGGCGCGAGGCTCCGGCGTGCGTGCGGCGCAGACGGCGGCGTATCGGGCGGTGGATGCGATCGACTTCGCCACGGGCTTCTGCCGGTGCGACATCGGGTGGCGTCAGGTGGCGCGCGACGAGGGCAATCCGTCATAGGCCGAGTGCGAGCTTCCCCTTCCCGAAGGCCGCTTGACTCATTTCGATAATTAGCTAATGATCGCATCATGAGTCAGGTGTTCAGAGCCCTTTCGGATCCCACCCGCCGACGGGTGCTGCAGCTCCTGCGCAAGGGGCCGCTGAGCGCCGGCGCGCTCAGCGATCAGTTCGATGTCTCCAAACCGACGATGTCGGCGCATTTCGCCGTGCTCAAGGAGGCCGATCTGGTGCACGCCGAGAAGGCCGGCAAATCCGTCATCTATCATTTGAAGCTCTCGGTGCTCGAAGAGGCGCTGCTGGGCTTCGTCGATTCGTTCGGCATTGGCGCGCAGGCGCCGGAACCCGGCAAGGAGACTGCATGATGCAAAAGGATTTCAAGGAACTGGCTCTGGGCCTCGCCTGGGGCGGGGGCATCGTCGCTCTCGCGCTCGGCGCGACCCTCGCGCGCAAGCTCGGCTATGTCGACGGCGACACGGTTACCAGGCTGGTCATCGGCATGAACGGGCTGATGATTGCCTGGTACGGCAACCGGATGCCCAAGGCGCTCGCCCCGAGCGTCCGAGCGCGTCAGATTGCGCGGGTAGCAGGCTGGTCGTTCGTGCTAAGCGGGCTCGCTTATGCCGGGTTCTGGGCGTTCGCACCGATTCAGGTCGCGGTCATCGGGGGGTGCGCCGTGGTCGGGGCGGGGATGTTGGTGACCCTTGGCTATTGCCTGTCGATTCGGAGCAAGGCGAAAACCGTTTAGCCGCGCGCCGCGCCACCGGCGATCAGCTTTTTCGAGAGCGCCCGCCAGTCGGAAAATCCCCAGCGTGCCGGGTCTTCCTCGCCCACGATATGATCGCTGCCTCCCGAGCTGGACAGGAAAACGTCTTCGAGCGTGAGCGGCGAACGTTCGAGCGCGCAGTGGAAGATCCGGACCTTGCTGCGCGTCTCCCTGGCGCCGTCGGGCAGCACGATGCCGAGGCGGTTCGAGCGCATCCGCACCAGCATGCCGGTGGGCACCACGCCGATGCTGCGGAGGAACTTGAACAGCAATTCGCGATCGAAATGCCCGTTCCAGCTATACATCTCGGTCGCGGCGTGGAGCGGCGTCCACCCCTGCTTGTAGGCCCGGTCCGAAGTGAGCGCGTCATAGACGTCGCAGATCGCCCCCATCCGCGCGGCGAGACCGATCGCATCGCCCTTCAGCCCGAAAGGATAGCCCGATCCGTCGATCTTCTCGTGATGGAGCAGGCTGACATCGAGCACTTCCTGAGTGACGCCCTCGCCTTTCTCCAGCATCGCGTGCCCCTGTTGCGGGTGCTTGCGGATCAGTGCGAACTCGGCGTGGTCGAGCGGGCCGGGCTTGTTGAGAATCGCATCGGGGACGGTCATCTTGCCGACATCGTGGAGCAGGCCCGCCAGCCCCATCGAACGGACAATCGGCTCGTCCAGCTCCAGCTGACGCGCGAAATTGACCATCAGCGCGCAGACAGAAACCGAGTGAAGATAAGTATATTCGTCCTTCGACTTGAGCCGCGCCATGTCGATGAACATCGCAGGATTGCGGTCGACCGCATTCGATATCTCTTCGGCGACCGCAGTCGCCGCCTCGGCATCGACCTGCTGGTCCGAAGCGGCGCCATCCAACACGCCTTTCATGACGCGCTTGGCCCGCGCGATCGTCTTCTTCGCGTGTTCGCGGTCGGTTTTGGCGGTGTCGCGAGGCGGGACCGGCACGCCAGCTGCAGGTGCCGGAGGGCGCGCCACCGGCGGCACGGCTCCCGGTGCCGCCGCAGCCGGCGCCAGACCACGCTCGACATCGATCACCACCGCCTGCACTTCGCTGGCAAGGATGGCGGCGAGATCCTCCGGTCGCTCGAGCAGGAATCGCGTGCGCCAGAAGGGATGGCCGAACCACGAGCCTTCGAACCCGTGGATGTACATCCCCATCTTCACCTGGCTCGGCGGTATCCGTCGCAGCAAGTCGGGCCTCGGCAAAATCTTCCCCGCGGCCGGGTTAACACAGGCTAAGTTACGCAGGCCTTAAAGCGCTCGATCCCGGTCAGCCGGCTGCCAGCTTCTTGAGGTCTGCTTCGGCGCGCGCGCCATAATGCTGGATGATCTCCGCTGCGCAGATCGCACCGAGCCGCAGCGATTCCTCGAGCCCGCGCCCCTGCGCCTGGCCGAACAGGAAGCCCGCGGCGAACATGTCGCCCGCGCCGGTGGTGTCGACCAACCTCGCGATCGGCTCGGCAGGGACTTCGACGCGCTCCGAACCCTGCAGCGCCATCGCGCCCTGCTCGCTGCGCGTGACGACGAGCAGCGGCACCTTGCCGTGGATGTGCTGGACTGCCGATTCGAAGTTTTCATGCTCGCACAAAGCGAGCAGCTCGCTCTCGTTGGCGAACAGGATGTCGATCAGCCCGTCCTCGATCAGCTTGCGGAAATCATCGCCGTGGCGCGAGATGCAGAACACGTCGGACAGCGTGAACGCGACCTTGCGGCCGTTGGCACGGGCGATGTCGATCGCCTTGCGCATCGCCGCGCGCGGCTCTTCGGGATCCCACAGATAGCCTTCGAGATAGAGGATCGCCCCGCCGGCGATCAGTTCTTCGTCGAGCGCAGTCGCGGGCAGGAATTGCGACGCGCCGAGAAAGGTGTTCATCGTGCGCTGGCCATCGGGCGTGACGAAGATCAGGCAGCGCGCAGTGGTCGGCTGGCCGGAGCGCACCGGCGTGTCGAAATCCACGCCCGCGGCACGGATATCGTGCGCAAAGACCGTTCCGAGCTGGTCGTCGGCGACCTGGCCGATAAACGCGCACTTGCCGCCCAGCGCCGCGATCCCCGCGACGGTGTTCGCCGCCGAGCCGCCCGAAACCTCGCGGCCGGGCCCCATTTTGGCATAGAGCGCGTCGGCCTCTTCGGGCGAGAACATCAATTGCATCGAGCCCTTGGCGACGCCGATCTCCTCGATGAAGCTGTCTTCGGCCTGAGCGAGGATGTCGACGATTGCGTTGCCGATCGCGACGACGTCATGCGTGATGGTCAAGTGAAGAGCTCCGACAGGGTTGCGCGGACGCCCTAGTGGGGGCCAAAGCATAGCGCAATGATCCACGGTCTTCTCCTCGCGCTCGGGCAATTGTTCGATCGGCCGATATTGCTGGTGCTGGCCAAGTCGCTGGCGCTCACCGCGCTGCTCTTTGCCGGGTTCGGCTTCGGGCTATGGGCGGCGATGGGCCGGCTGGCGGGCTTCGCCAACGAATGGATGGGTCTCGGCAGCAATGCCGGAATGCTCGCCGACGCGGCTGCCTTGTTGCTGCTCGCGCTCGGCTGGTGGCTGCTGTTCCGCGCGGTTGCCGTGGCGGTAGTGGGTATCTTCGCGGACGAAGTCGTCGCCGCGGTCGAGGCGAAGCACTACCCGCAGGCCCATTCCGCCGCGCGCGACGTGCCGCTCGGACGGTCGGTCGCGATGGGCCTGGGCTCGGCGGCACGGACGATCGGCTATAATCTGCTGCTCTCGCCGCTCTATTTGATGCTGCTCGTCACCGGAGTCGGAACCGCGTTCGTCTTCTTCGCAGTCAATGCCTGGCTGCTCGGGCGCGATCTTGGCGACATGGTCGCGGCGCGGCATATGCCCTATGCGCAGCTCGCCGAGTGGCGGCGTGGCACCCGGCTCCGCCGCCTCGCGCTGGGGGCGATCGGCACCGGATTGTTCCTCGTGCCGCTGGTCAATCTGGTGGCGCCGGTGCTCGGCGCGGCGCTGGCGACGCATGCATATCACCGCGGGAGACGCGCATGAGATTCTGGATTTTGGCGGCCGCGGTCGCGCTGGGCGGCTGCGGCGGCGAGATGATCCCCGCGGCGCGCCCGGCCACCTATGTCCCCGTGCCTTCGGCCGCGCCGCCGAGCGTACTCGCGGTGAGGGGCCAGACCGCGCCGCGACTGATCGCACAATTCGGCCAGCCCGCGCTGGACGCGACCGAAGGCCCGGCGCGCAAGCTCCAGTTCGCCGGTCCGATCTGCGTGCTCGACACCTATCTCTATCCGCCCGCCAAGGGCCGCGGCGAGCCGGTGGTGACCTATCTCGACACCCGCCAGCGCGACGGCGGCCCGATCGACCAGGCAAGCTGCCTCGCCGCGCTAACCGCGCACCGGGCGGAGCGGTAATATTAGCCCCTCCCCTTCAGGGGAGGGGCTTTGGAGCCGTCCCAGCGCCCATTCCGCTGCTTCGCGGATCACTTCGACGGGATCGCC
>JASLBO010000285.1 GCA_030146605.1 Sphingomonas sp.
GGCGCCGGCCGCGGCGCCTCGCATAGGCCGCGAGCCGATGCGCGAGGCTCGGCTGCGGATCGGCGGGTCGGGGATCGGGACTGCCTGGATGCATGACGCCGTCGATTAGCCGCTGCCCGCCCCGCACGCAAAGCGTCACAATTCCGACGGCCAAATGTCATCATACCGCAACCCCATTGGCATCACGCCGTAAAGCGGCCCTTCCAAAGGCAGTGCGAGCCGGTTCGCGAATGACCCGGATTCCCTGGGGGATTTTACATGAACGACCTGACGCCCACGGCCTTCGGCTATACCGACGGCGACGTCGACACCAACAACAGCAACACCGTCACCCTCAACGAGCTGGCGGCACAGCGCCTCTCGCGCCGCCAGACGCTGCGCGGCGGCTCGGCGATCGTCGCCGCGACGCTCGGCACCTCGGTGCTCGCGGCCTGCGACAGCACTGCCGACGGCTACAATCCTCCGGTCGTGAGTGGTCCGGCGACCAGCGTCACGAGCAGCTCGGGACGCACGGTGACGCTGACCGGCACCCCTGCCGCCACCGGCAACCAGAGCTGGGTCCAGGTCTCGGGCCCGGTGGTGACGCTGAACGGCGCCACCACGGCCAATGCCAGCTTCCTCGCTCCGTCGGTTTCCGCCGCGACCCAGCTCGTGTTCCGCTACGCGACCGGCACCGGCAATTCGACCGTCTGGGCCGACACCAACGTGACGGTGAACCCGGCGCAGCTCAGCTTCGCTGCCGTGGCCAAGAACAAGCTCGACGTCGTCAGCGTGCCCGCGGGCTACAAGGTGCAGGTGATCAACCGCCTCGGCGATCCGATCGCCACGGGCGTGCCCGCCTACAAGAATGACGGCACCGACACCAATTTCGCCCAGCGCATCGGCGATCATGGCGACGCGCTCTATTGGTACGGCCTGAGCGCCACCGGCACCCGCGACGATACCAGCTCGACCCGCGGCCTGATCGTCCAGAACCACGAGAACATCACCGCCAAATATCTCCACCCCAACGGCCAGACCGCGGCACCGCGTCCCGAGGGCGAGGCGCTCAAGGAGATCGAGTGCCACGGCGTCAGCGTCACCGAAGTGTCCGAGAATGCCAGCCGGGTCTGGTCGACCAACCAGAACAGCACGCTCAACCGCCGCATCACCCCGAACACCCCGATGGCGTTCAACGGCCCGGTCCGCGGATCGGATCTGCTCAAGACGCTCTACTCGCCCACCGGCGTGGCGGGTCGCGGCACGATCAACAATTGCGCTAACGGCGTCACCCCCTGGGCGACCAACCTGACCTGTGAAGAGAATTGGGCGGGCTATTTCCGCCGCGCCGGCGAGGTGGCGCGCACTGCCAGGGAGACCACCGCCTTCGCGCGCTACGGCATCTCGGCGACGTCGAACGGCAACAACGCTTGGTCGACCGTCGTTCCGGCCGATGCCGCCGACACGCGCTTCCGCCGCTGGGACATCCGCGCGACCGGCGCAACCGCGACCGACGACTTCCGCAACGAAGCCAACCAGTTCGGCTGGGTGGTCGAGATCGATCCGTACACCCCCGCATCGATCCCGCGCAAGCGCACCGCGCTCGGGCGCCTCGGTCATGAGGGCGCGTGGCCCGGCCTGTTCGTCGCCGGCCGCAAGCCCGCCTGGTACATGGGCGACGATTCGACGCGCGAATATATGTACAAGTTCGTCTCGGCGACGCCCTGGGTCGCGGCCGACGCAACGGCGGCCGACCGCCTTGCAACGGGCGACAAGTATCTCGATGCCGGCACGCTCTATGTCGCCAAGTTCGCCGCCGACGGCAGCGGCACCTGGGTGCCGCTCGTGTTCGGCCAGAACGGCATCACCGCGGCCAACCCGGCTTATGCGTTCGCCGATCAGGCCGACGTGCTGGTCAATGCGCGCCTCGCCGCGGACGTGGTGGGCGCGACGCCGATGGACCGCCCCGAATGGACCGCGGTCAACCCGGCCAACGGCCAGGTCTATCTGACCTTGACCAACAATAGCGGACGCACGGCCACCGCCACCGACGCCGCCAACCCGCGCTCCTATAGCGACCCCCGGACCACCGGCGGGGCGACCAACGGCAACGCCAACGGCCACATCATCCGCCTGCGCGAGACCGGCGACACCACCGAGGCGACCGGCTTCAGCTGGGACATCTACGCGTTCGGCGCGGGCGCCGATCTCGATCCGGCGAACATCAATGTCTCGGCGCTCACCGCGGACAACGACTTCTCCAGCCCGGACGGCCTGTGGTTCGCCCGGCCGACCAACGCGTCGGGCCAGGTCAAGCCGCTGCTGTGGATCCAGACCGACGACGGCGCCTATACCGACGTCACCAACTGCATGATGCTCGCGGCGATGCCGGGCACCGTCGGCGACGGCGGCGCGCGCACCATCACCAACACCGCGACCGGCGGAGCGACGTCCACCCAGGCCACGCGTGTCGGCGCGACCCCGACCGCGGCAGCGCTCAAGCGCTTCCTCGTCGGCCCGGTGGACTGCGAGATCACCGGCGTCGACTCGACTCCGGATGGCCGCACGCTGTTCGTCGGCATCCAGCATCCGGGCGATGGCGGCACCGTCGCCCTGCCGGGCGGTCACTGGCCCGACAGCCAGGCGACCGGCACCGCAGGCGCCGCAGTCCGCCCGCGCTCGGCGGTCGCGGTGATCACCAAGGACGATGGCGGCGTCGTCGGCCTCTAAACGGTACCGACATTCAAATGCGCGAGCGGTTTCAATCCTCCCCCGCAAGGGGGAGGTGGCATGCACAGCATGACGGAGGGGGAGGTATCACTGCGTTCAGTGAGTCCTCCCCCTCCATCGCATTCGGCGCCACAGTACATCGATAGGCGCTGGGCCACCGGCCAATTCTTCGGCCGGCGAAATTTACCCCAATGCGCTCGCGACAACGTGAGCTCGGCCACGAACCCTCGGTTGCGCCTTGAAATGTAGGATTTCGTCTGCTTGCCTCGGGCGGTCGGCCTTGCCGCCCGCTCTTTGACATCGTCGGATCGGTCCCTCGCGAGACCTGGTCGACGCGCACGGCGCGCAGCGCCTTTGTGGCGTCTGACTGGTGCGCCAGCTTGACGCTGGTGTCGCGCCGGCGCCGCTTCGGTGTCGCGCCAGTGTCGCGGCGGTGTCGCGTCAGTGCCGCGCCGGTGTCGCATCGGTGCCGCGTCGCAGGCGCGAAGCGACAACCGCGCATTTATTTTATCCTTGTAAACAAGTAACTTACCGCGTGTCATCCGCGGACAAAAGTCGCCAGCGCGTCAAGCGTGTCAACTTGCCCCCGGGGCTGGTCCGCTACCCCGCCCTTCACTCCCCCGCCCTCTGCAAAGGGGAGAGGGAGTCGAGCTGAACGTCGACGCGCTCTAGCGGTCGGTACGGCTGACGATGTTGGCGGTGCCGTCGGGAGTGATGCTGATCATGTAGGCGCGCTTGTCGGTACAAGTGGCGCGCCACAGCGGCTTGCCGTCCAGATCGGGCAGGCGCTCGGAAGACGCGACTCCCTGACAGGCGATGTCGGCGTCCATCAGCGCGCGGATGAACACCACGTTGCGCTGGCGATCGGACATTGCGAGCACCGCCGCGGTCACGTTTTGCCCGCTGGCTTCGTTGCCCGCGGCGTTTGCCTCGGCCTCCAGATTGCCCGCCGCGGTCGCATTCGCCTCCTGCTGCTCGCCGCCGCCGCACCCGGCGAGCGCCAGCACCATCAGCGCCGGCAGAACAATGCGCTTCGTCATCTGCGTATCTCCCATTCGCCACCGACGCGGCGCTCCGGTAATGCTGCGCCGGTCATGGTGGTTCCGCAACCTTTCGGCCTCAGTGCTGGTACGCCTTGGGCAGCGCGCCTTCCCCGGGATCCCAATAGCGATCGCGCAGCCGTGTCTGCCGGCTGGTCATCGGCTGCTCGACGCCGTCGATGAACACGTTGACTGCCGAGGTGCCGATCTCGAGCGGATCGCCGTCCCAGATCACCAGATCGCCGTGCCGCCCCGGCTTGAGCGAGCCGAACGCGTCGCCCATCCCGAGCGCCTCGGCAGGGCGTGAAGTGATCGTCGCGAACGCCTCGCCCCAGCTGAGCCCGCTCGCGCCGGGCACTTTGCCCAGAGCGACGAGGTTGCCGGCATATTGCTTTTCCCAGCGCGCCTGCCGCGCCTCGTCCTGGTTGATCGTGCCGATGCCGACGAGCACGCCCGCCGCCTTCATCCGGCCGATATTCGATTGGGTGGCGGCAAGCTGCTCGAAGCTCTCGGGCAGGTCGGCGACCGCGGAGGCGATCACCGGCACCCCTGCCGCAGCGATCTCGCGCGCGACGGTCCAGCCCTCGGTGGCACCGACCAGCACCAGCCGCAGCGACGGCACATCCTTCCTGAGCGCAAGGATCGTCAGAATGTCCGATCCGCGCTCGACATGCACGAGCAGCGGCATCCTCCCCTGCACTACCGGAACCAGCGCCTCGGCATCGGCCCGGGTCAGCAACGAATCCTTGCCGCGATCGGCGAAGCTCGCCGGGCTGCGGACATAATCGCGAACCTCAAACAAGGCGTTCTTGAGCATCGCATAAGCTGCCGGTCGGCTGCCGCCCGCGGCGCGCGCGCCGGCCTCGCCATATTCCATGAACTGGAAGGCGCGCGGCCTGGCGACCGGATCCATGTCGGCACCAAGATCGATCACCGCACCCTGGCCGGCGAAGATCGAGCCCTTGCTGTTGTCGGGCGCGACGGCGGCGCGGGTGACCCCTTCGAGCCGGTTGATCGCCAGCGGGCTGCTCTTCGGGTTGACTGCCGGCGCGACGTCGAGCGCGGCGTTGAACGGCGAGCTTCCCGCCGAGCTGTCGTTGGTCCCCTCCACTGCATCGACCTCGACGATGCCCATCCGGGTGAACCCGGCGAAAATCCCCGGCGTCACCCAGCGGCCGCCCGCATCGACGATCCGCGCACCCGCGGGAGCGGCTATACCCGCACCGGCCGCGACGACGCGGCCGTCGCGGATCACGACGGTGCCGCCATCGACCGGCCCGGCGCCGTCGCCGATCACGACCTTGGCGTTGGTGATCGCCAGCGTCTGCGCCGCGGCGGGAGCGGCGATGGCGAGCATCGCGCCCGCCGATAGAAGCAGCTTGTTGATCACTTCACGTCCCCCTCGCCCGGCTGGCCGAGCTCGAAATCGGATACCGGCCGCAGCTTCGGATTGTTGGCGTCGTAGAGCAGCGCCCCGTCGACCCACACCATCTGGGGCCGCGTGTAGACGCTGAACGGATTGCCGTTCCACAGCACGACATCGGCCATCTTGCCGGGCTTGAGGCTGCCGGTCCTGTCGGCGATCCCCAGTGCCCTGGCCGGGTTGATCGCCAGCCAGCGCCACGCCGCCGCTTCGGAGATGTCGAAGCCGGACTTGCGTCCCGAGGCGCGCGCCTTGGCGACTTCCTGGTTGAGCCGCTGGATGCCGTTCGCGTCGTCCGAATGGATCATCGCGCAGGCGCCTTCCTTCTCGAGGATGGCGAGGTTCTCGTTGACTGCGTCATAGGCTTCCATCTTGAAGCCGTACCAGTCGGCCCAGACCGCGGCGCACGTGCTGTTGGCCTTGAGCAGATCGGCGATCTTGTACGCCTCGACCGCGTGGTGGAACGCCGTTACCCGGTAGCCGAACTCCTTGGCCATATCCATGACCACCGCCATCTCGTCGGCGCGGTAGCAATGGTTCTGGACGAGGATCTCGCCCTCCAGCACGCCGCGCAGCGTGTCCATCGCGATGTCGCGGGTCGGCGCCTCGCCGCCCTTGTCCTCATATTTGTCCCAGCGGCGCTTATACTCGACCGCCTTGGCCCAGGTCTGGCGGTCGACGGCGATATTGCCCATCCGCGTCGCCGGCGCCCGGCCCTTGCTGCCATAGACGCGCTTGGGATTCTCGCCGCACGCCATCTTGAGGCCATAAGGCGCGCCGGGGAACTTCATCCCCTGCATCGTCCGCGCATAGACGTTCTTGACCGTGACCGAGCGCCCGCCGAACAGGTTGGCGGAGCCGGGAAGGATCTGCAGCGTCGTCACCCCGCCATTGGTGAGCGCGCGGGCAAAGCCGGGGTCCTGCGGCCAGACGCTGTGCTCGGCCCAGACCTCGGCGGTGACCGGCGCGGTCATCTCGTTGCCGTCGGACAGTGCCTCGACACCCGGCGAGGGATAATTGCCCAGATGGCTATGGATGTCGATCACACCGGGGGTCACATATTTGCCGCGCGCGTCGATCACCGTGACGCCGGCCTCGGCCGCCAGCCCCTGCCCGAGCGCGACGATCTTGCCGTCGCGGAACAGCACCGAGCCATTGTCGATCCGCCCGCCTTCGCCGTCGAAAATGGTGACATTGGTCAGCAGGGTCGGCGCGCCCGGATAGACGCGATAGGTCGACGGGAACGGATCGTGCGAATAGCCCTTGCCCTTGCCCGGTCCGCCCGCTGGTTCGGAAGATGCGCTCTGCGGCGTGCTGGCGCTCTCCGCGCAGCCCCCCAGCGCAAGTACGCTGGCGAGGATCAAGACCGGTCGAAACAAGCGCGATTCCTTCCCTGTTCGTTGCGCTCGCGGCGCGCGCCTTGATCGTGGCAAACAGGCAATTTAGCAAGCGTCGGCTTGCTCTTTGAAATACCATGGAAAAATTAGGCGCTGACAGTAACATGGACTAGTGGTCGTACGGAGCTTTCCACGACGATTCATTCAGTGTTAAGGCGGGGCGCTACGCTTACCCTGTACAGGGGCAGGTATTTTGCGAGTGAGTAACAGTTCCGGTGCGCCGGCGAAGTACCGGCCACTCATGGCCAAGAACATCGCGACAGCCCTTGTCGCGCTGGCGGGGCTGTGTAGCCTGCTTTCATTAGCGGGCTGGCTGTTCGACATGCCCGTGCTGCGCGGCTTCGGACTCGATCAAACGCCGGTCTGGCCGCTCACCGCGATCGGCTTCCTGTGCCTCTCGCTCGGCTTCCTCGCCTCGATCGCGGGCAAGGACAGGATCGCATCGGCGCTGTGGGCGATACCCGTCGGGATCGCAGTGATCTCGCTTTCGCAGACGCTCCTCGGCGTCGATATCGGCGTCGATCTGCTGCTGTTCGGCGATCTGGTCTCGGCCCATGATGCAGTCCATCCCGGACGCCCGGGGGTCAATTCGAGCCTGATCTTCCTGCTGCTCGCGCTGGGCGGCTACGGCGCGCGGGTGCGCCGCTGGTTCTCGGGCGAGGCGAGCAGCCTGTTCGCGGCGCTCGCACTCGGGTTTGTCGGCGTCGCCGGGATCGTCACGGCCTTCTCCCCTCCCGGGAGCATCGCCACCCGGTGGTTCTCGGTATCGCTGCCTTCTGGCGTTGCGACGGCCTCGCTGGCGCTGGCCTATCTCATTCTCCACAGCCGGCTGGAACTGGTTCGGCTGCTGACCCGGCCAAGCGGCGACTGGCGAACGATCCGTATTCTGCTGCCCGCCGCGGTGATTCTCCCGATCGTTCCGTCGGCCCTCGAACAGCTCGCGGGGGACAATGCGCCGCTGCCGCCTTTGGTGGTCGAGGGACTGGTCGCCCTGACCAACATACTGATTGTCGGGTTCATCGCCTATTGGGCAGTGGTCCGGGTCTCGCGTGGGCAGGCCTCGATGGCTGAACTCAGCGAGGCGCTGGAGCAGACCACCGTCGTCCTGACCAAGCCCGAAGGCGAGATCCTCCATTGGTCGCGCGGCTGCGAACAGCTTTATGGCTGGAGCGTCGCCGAAGCGAGGGGGCAGAACAAATATGCCCTCCTCCGCTCGCAATGCCGTCTCACCGAAGTGGCTCGCGGCGGGGGTCGCGAGGAGGGGCGGGAGTTGCTCGAAATCTGCCGCGACGGCCGCGAAATCTCGATCCTCGAACGTACCCAATGGGTCGCAAGCCCGGGACGGCCGCCGGTGATCGTGCTCCACGTCGCCGACGTCACGCAGAGCGTTACCGCCGTCGAGGCACTCAAGGTGAGCGAAGAGCGCCTCGCCGTCGCGGCCTCGGCGCACGAGCTCGGCATCTTCGAATGGGACGTCCGCAGCGGCAGGCTCGAATGGTCCCCGGGCACCGAGCAGCGGCTCGGCCTCATTCCTGGCGCTATTACCAATTTCGAGCAATGGCGCGCCGCGGTCGAGCCCCAGGACGTCCAGCGCATTCTCGACACGATCGCCCGTACGGTGCGCGATCGCGCCGACAAGTTCAGCTACCGCTATCGCTTCCTGCAGCTGCAGGGCGGTATCCGCTCGGTGGAAGGCTCGGCGCGGGCCTTCTACGATGCCCAAGGCAATCTGATGCGCACGGTGGGCGTGATCCTCGACGTGACGGAGCGCGAGGAGCGCGAGGCCGCGCTGCGCCGGCGCGAGGCGCAGCTCCGTTCGGTGCTGGAGACGGTCCCCGATGCAATGATAGTGATCGACCAGCACGCGACGATCCTCCAGTTCAGCGCGGCGGCCGAGGCACTGTGGGGCTATCAGGCGGCGGATGTGCTCGGCCGCCCCGCGACGATGCTGGTGCCGGTGGAACGGCGCGAGATCCACATGGCATCGCTCAAGCACTTCCTCGTCACCGGCGGGGGGATCGTTGGCGAGGTCCTGAACGGCACCGCCGAGGCGGCGAACGGGCGCAAATTCCCGATCGAAATCCGCACCGGCGTCGCGCGCAGCGACGGCCAGACCCTGCTGACCTGCTTCATTCGCAGTCTCTCGGAACAGCTCGCCACCGAGGAGCGGCTGAGCGAGCTCAGTGCCGAGATCGCGCATGTCTCGCGCCAGAGCGCAATGAGCGAGCTCGCCGCCGATCTCGCGCACGAGCTCAACCAGCCACTCAGCGCCACCTCCAACTTCCTCGCCGCCGCACGCATGCTGATCGCCAAGGGGGAAGGCACCGACCGCATCGTCGACATGCTGCGGATGGCTTCGGAGCAGACGCAGCGCGCAGGCGAGATCATCCGCCGCATGCGGGCGTTCATGGCGCGCGGCGAGGTCGAGATGCGGACCGAGTCAGTCGAGCGGACGATCCGCGATGCGGTCGATCTCGTCCTCGTCGGAACGGGTCAATTCCACATCCGGGTACACTATGAGCTCGCCGCCGACGCGCCCTTCATGTTCGCCGATCGTATCCAAGTACAGCAGGTTCTGGTTAACCTTCTTCGTAACTCGATGGAAGCTCTCAGAACCTCTGGCACGCAGGAACGTGTCATCACCATTTCTTCGCATAAGTTAAACGAGGGGATGATCGAAATGGCGGTCAGCGATTCCGGGCCCGGAATTCCCCCTCACGTGTTGGAGCATCTGTTCTCGCGCTTTACCACCACCAAGGGGAATGGAGGCGGAATGGGTATTGGACTTTCGATCAGCAAGCGTATCATCGAAGCGCATGGCGGGACATTGAGTGCCGACAACAGGCCCGAAGGAGGAGCACGTTTCCGCTTCACCTTGCCTGCCGTAGAGGAGGGTGCAGAATAGAATGAGCCGAACCATCTACATCGTGGACGACGATGATGCCGTCCGCGCGTCGCTCCATAGCCTGTTGTCGGTGCGACAGGATCTGATCGTCCGCGGCTTCCGGTCCGGCGACGCATTCCTTCAGGATGTCGGCGAGCTCGACCCGGGCGTGCTGCTGCTCGATTTCCACATGCCTGGCGCCACCGGGCTCGATGTGCTGGTCGCGCTCGATGACAGTCCCCGTTTCGTGCCGATCGTGCTCACCGGTCAGGGCAATGTCGGACTGGCGGTGCAGGCGATGAAGGCAGGCGCGCTCGACTTCGTCGAA
>JASLBO010000371.1 GCA_030146605.1 Sphingomonas sp.
GGAAGCCATGTGATCCTGCAGCTGCTGGCGGCGGGGCACCGGGTCCGCGCCACCGTGCGCGACCTGACGCGCGAAGCCGGGGTACGCGCCACGCTTGCCGCGGCGGGCGCGGACGCGGGTGACCGGCTCTCCTTCCACGCCGCCGATCTGGAGAAGGACGATGGCTGGGCCGAAGCCGTAGCGGGCTGCGACCATGTCCACCACGTTGCCTCCCCCTTCCCGCCTGCGCAGCCGAAGGACGCGAACGAACTGATCCGCCCCGCGCGCGAAGGCACGCTGCGGGTGCTGCGCGCTGCGCGCGATGCGGGAGTGAAGCGCGTGGTGGTAACCTCGTCCTTCGCCGCGATCGGCTATGGCCACGGCCAGAGCGACACGCCTTATACCGAGGAGGACTGGACGGACCCGGACGGCCCGGCAGTCCAGCCCTATATGCAATCCAAGACGCTCGCCGAACGCGCCGCATGGGATTTCGTCGGGCGCGAAGGCAAAGGCATGGAGCTGGCCGTGGTCAATCCGGTCGGCATTTTCGGACCGGCGCTGAACGGCGATCTCTCGACCTCGGTGTTCCTCGTCCAGTCGATGCTCGACGGCAAGATGCCGGGCACCCCGCGCCTCTATCTCGGCGTGGTCGACGTCCGCGACGTCGCGGAACTGCACCTGCGCGCGATGACCGATCCGGCGGCGGCGGGCGAACGCTTCCTCGCGGTCGCCGGCGAGGCGATGTCCTTCCACGAGATGGCGATGGTGCTCCGGGCCCGGCTGGGAACCGCGGCGGCGAAGGTGCCGAAGCGCGAATTGCCCGACTGGCTGATCCGCCTGCTCGCGATCGTCAACCCGCTGGCGCGCGAGGCAGTGCCGCGGCTGGGGATCAAGGCGAGCGCGAGCAACGCCAAGGCACGGCGCGTGCTGGGCTGGACGCCGCGATCGAACGAGGAAGCGATCGTCGCCAGCGCGGAGAGTTTGATCCGGCTCGGGTTGGTCAACGCTGCCAAATAGCGGCTCAGTCGCTGAACGGCCCCGGCTGCGCCAGATAAGCCAGCCGCCTCATCTCGCGCCGGCCGCGCACGACGGTGTCGAGGATCAGCCCGGTGAACAGGTTCAGGAAAGCGAGGATCATCAGCCCTGTGGCGAGGATCGCGGTCGGGAAGCGCGGCACCAGCCCGGTCTCGAGATAGGTGATCGCCAGCGGCACCGCGAGCAGCACCGCCATCATCGCGAACACCATGGCAATGAAGCCGAAGAACAGCATCGGCCGCTCGATCCGGTAGAGCACGGCGATCGTCTTCGCGATCCTGAAGCCGTCGCGATACGTGTTTAGCTTCGACGCCGAACCTTCAGGCCGCGCGAAATAGCGCGTCTCGACTTCGCCCACCGGCATCTTGAGCTCGAGCGCGTGGACGCTGATCTCGGTCTCGATCTCGAACCCCGAGGAAAGCACCGGAAAGCTCTTGACGAAGCGCCGCGAGAACACGCGGTAGCCCGAGAAGATATCGGTGAAGCTGCGCCCGAACAGCCCGGCGAGGATCCCGGTCATCGTGCGATTGCCGAGAACATGGCCGCGGCGATAGGCCTCCGCCGCCTCGTGCACCCGCGTGCCGACGATCATGTCGAGGCCTTCGCTGACCAGCCGGTCGACCATCGAAGGCGCGACGCTGGCGTCATAGGTCGCGTCGCCGTCCGCCATCACATAAATGTCGGCATCGATATCGGCGAACATCCGCCGGACGACATTGCCCTTGCCCTGCATCCGCTCGCTGCGGACGATCGCCCCGGCTTCGCGGGCGACCTCGACCGTCCGGTCGCGGCTGTTATTGTCATAGACATGGATGGTGGCGCCGGGGAACGCCGCGCGGAAGCCGGCAACCGTCTGCGCGATCGCCGCTTCCTCGTTGTAGCAGGGTAGCAGTACTGCGATCCTGGGATTCATTTTCCCGCCTCAAGACGGGCTTCGGTGCCGTTCGACATATTTGTTCTTTGACTTGTCCCCATCGCCACCGCGATCATTCCGGCATCGCAAGGGGGAAAGCAATGGCAATACGCGATCTTCGCGGACTGACGCTCGTGGTGAGCGCTATGGTGGGGATCAACATGCTCATCACACCGATCGTCATATTCGCACCGCGGTTTTTTCCCGAACTCTATCCCATTGTAGATTCGGATATGCCGACGGGGCCCGCGCTCATGTTCGACTTCACGGTACTCGGGATCACCCTGCTGACCTGGTTTCTGTTCGGCCGCTGGATCTATCTCGCCGGCCGCAATCTCGTCGAAGCGGGATGTCGGGATCTGGAGTTCACGCCAGCGGCGCGGATCTGGTGGTTCGCCGTACCGCTCGCCAACTTCTACAAGCCGCTTCAGGGCATGTCCGAGCTTTGGAACGCGAGCCACGGCCACGACGGCTATTCCGGGCAGGCCGCTACGCTGGTGGCGGGCTGGTGGGCGCTATGGCTGCTATCGTGGTTCGTGGGCCTCGGGCTCGGACTGCTGGCAGAGACTGGGACACACCCGACGTTAGACTGGATCAACGTCGCGATCGATATCGCGCTCGCTGTCGTCGCGATCATGATGCTCCGGCGCATCACCGAGGCGCAGCTGCAGCTCTCCGGTTCTCGGCTCGCCGAAGTCTTCGCCTGAAAAAGCAAGGCCCGCCGTTCCATCGCGGAGCGGCGGGCCCGATACTTGCGGAAAAGCCGGAAGGGCTCAGTCGGCCTTCTTCTTGGCCGGTGCCTTCTTGGCGGGCTTGGCCGGAGCGTCTTCCGCCTCGGCATCCGCCGCGACTTCGGCCTTCTTGGCAGGCGCCTTCTTGGTCGCCGCTTTCTTCACCGGCTCGGCCTCGACCAATTCATCGCCAGGCGCGGCGGGCTCGATATCGGCCTTCTCGACCTTCTTGGGCTTGGCGGCCTTCTTGGCGGGTGCCTCGGCAGCAACCTCGTCCGTCGTGGCTTCTTCCTTGGCCGGCTTCTTCGCGGCAGCCTTCTTCGCCTTGGGCTTGTGATTGTCGTGGTCGTGGCT
>JASLBO010000388.1 GCA_030146605.1 Sphingomonas sp.
TTCTCGTCGCTGCCCAACCCGGCGGCGCGCAAGTTCATCGCGAACGGCAGCACCGCGGATATCGTGCGGGCGACCGACTGCCTCGCCGCCGCCGTGCTCTACGAAGCGGGCGACGACGCCGTCGGCGAGCGCGCGGTGGCGCAGGTCGTGCTCAACCGCGTGCGGCACCCGGCATTTCCGCACACGGTGTGCGGCGTGGTGTTCCAGGGATCCGAACGCAAGACGGGGTGCCAGTTCACCTTCACGTGCGACGGCGCGATGACGCGCACGCCGCCGCCGGCCGCCTGGGCGCGCGCGCGGACGATCGCGGCGCAGGCGCTGGCGGGCAATGTCTTCGCCCCTGTCGGCCTCGCCACGCATTACCATACCGATTGGGTGGTGCCGTATTGGAGCTCGAGCCTCGACAAGGTCACCGCGGTCAAGACCCACCTGTTCTTCCGCTGGACGGGCGGCTGGGGGCGGCCCCCCGCTTTCTACGCCGGCTATGGCGGTGTCGAGCCGGCGGTCCCGCAACTCGCGGCGATTTCCGAGGTGCATCGCACAGCCGCGCTTGCCGGCGATGCCGAAGCCGCCGCCGCCGCCGCTGCCGCGATCGCGGCGACCGTGACTTCGGCCGCGGCGCCGCCTTCTCCGAGCTTCACCCCGACCGCGAACAATCCCGACGCCTTTCTGGTGACATTCGGGGCCGACGTGGCCGCCGACAGCTATCCCGAGCTTGCCAGACAGGCCTGCGGCGCGCGGCCGCGCTGCCTGTTCATGGCCTGGCCCAGCGCCGCGCTGACCCCAAAGGGGCTACCCGCCTCGACGTCGCAGCTCGAGGCGATGACCTTCCATTATCTGCGCGATCCGGGCTTCAGGCAGGACCGCATGCGCTGGGATTGCAGCCGGTCGCGCCGTGCCGATCCGGGCGAGTGCCTGAGCCGCCAGTCCGGAGGCGCACCGGCCCCGGCGGCGGCGGCGGTCACTGGTTCCGCCACACCTTGAACGACGAGATCGCCATGTCGCCCGATCCGTCGGCGAAATCGCCGCTGGTCTTCACGGCGACATTCATCACCGGATAAAAAGGCTCGTTGAACGGATTGCGTGCCTGATAGGTCTCGATCCCGTCGATGAACCAGGTGATGTAATCGGCCTGGATGTCGACCGCATAACGGTGCGGCGTCGACGCGATGTTGCTGATGCCGTAGGCCGTGGTGGCGTCGATCCACATGCTGCGGGTGAATTTGCGCTGGTTGATCGGGCCGCCATGGATGTTGGCGGAGACGGAGCGCTCGAAATCCCAGCTGTTGTTATAGCCGAAGCCCTCATAGACGTCGATTTCGGGTGGCCAGCCGCGCACGCCGATCAGCCACAGCGCCGGCCACGATCCGCGGCGGTTGGGCATCGTCGCAACCCATTCATATTGGCCATAAGTGACCTGGGTTTCGGGCGCGTTGCGGCCGCTGAGCATCGCTGCGCCGTAACTGTAGCTCACCCCGCCATAGGGCAGCGGAGTCGACAGTTTCTGGCTGTGGAGGACGAGCTTGTTGTCCTTGATCGCGAAGGCAGGCTCCGCCGACGGATGCAGGGCGTTGTCGAGATAGAGCCCGGTTTCGGCGTTGGCCGTCTGGGCGCGACCGTGCGTGAACGACGTCGAGAGGACGCCGGGTCCGCCCTTGTCCGACCAGCGGGCCGTCGCCGGATTCATGTCATAGGCAAGCGTGCCGGTTGCCACAAAGGCTCGCGGCAGGCGGAACCCGGCGGTGACTGGCGTGGTCGGGGCGGCGCCGGTCAGCGAAGTGACGATGGCGCTCGCGGTGCCGGCGCTGGCCCCCTGCGGCGCTTCGGGGAAGGTGACCTTGAAGTGCCCGCCCTCCCTGGTCTTGAGGATCTTGACGCTGATCGTCTGCTCCAGCGGATCGCCGGGCCGGAACACGAGATACTTGTCCGTCGCCTCGAAATAGGCGCCCGAATAGACATAGTTGGTGCCCGAGCCGTTGGAGGTTTTGACGCGGACATGCACGGTGTTGGGCGTTGCGCGATCGAGGCGGACGGGGATATCGACCCGGGTCGCGCCGAGCGGATAATTGACGTCCGCGATCGAGGCGGTCGCCATGGCGGGATAGGTATATTGCGGGATCGGCTCGAGCGCTGTCGCATTGCCTGCTCCCGCGGCGGGCCGTCCGGGTTCGGGAGAGGGGGCCGGAGCGGGGGGCGGGGTCGGCGCGGGCGCGGCCGCCACCGTCTCGCTGCCGGGTACGACCACGACGACGCCCGCGGCGGTTTCGCTGCCGCCATCCCCCCCACAGCCGGCGAGCGCGAATACAAGTGCTGGCAGGCAGGCGGTGCGGTGGATCACGGCAGGGTTCCCCATCGAATACGGTTAATACCGGTATAGGAGAGAGATGGTCGCTAAGCCGTTAATATCAGGAAGAAACTTAGTTTCGTGGCAATGCGGCAGAATTGCCCGCGGACGCAGCGAATCAGCCCAGCAGGATCCAGAGGATCACCGCCCAGATCGCAATGGCGCCGCCGACGGCGACCGAAGCGCGGACCGCGCGGGGCCATTTGTCGAGCTCGGGCTCGGCCCAGTGCCATTCGGACGGCGCGACGAACAATTGCGCGACGTTCGTCGTCGGGAATGCCTCGCTCACATTGGCGTCCGACACATACTCGACGAACTCGCAGCCATATTTGTCGCCTTCGCTGCGCACGACGCGCGCCGCGAACCGGCCGCTTCCCGGCAGCCCGAGCTGGACCGTCGCGCCGATCGGCAATGGCTTCGGGCACTGGATGTTGAAGCCGCTGGCGGACAGGTCGCCGACGATTACATCAATCGGTGCGTCGTCCGGCCCACGCAGCGTGCTTGCTTCCGCCACGGGGCGCCGATCACCCGAGCGGCGATCGCCGCGCGACAGCGGCTGTGCGGACATCTTGTGCTTGAAGGAAGCGCTCATGGGATCGTGCGATAAATGGAATAGGTTTCCGGCGTGTAAATGCGACCGCGCGATTCAAAGAGAGACTCAGCATCGGGATCGCTCCACCGGTAGAACTCCCGCAGTGTCGCGATGGAAACGATTTGCGTCAATGCGGGTTTCAGGTAAGGCAGATACGGGTTGATAGTCATGGTTAACGGGCGAAGACCCCCGGGAGAGCGAAGTGAAGAAATCCATCGCCTCGATAGGTCGCGGGACACGCGGGTTATTTGTGCAGCACAACCCGCTTATGCTGCAGCGCATCGGAGATAGTGCGGACGCGCCGCGTTCTTTGACCAGCTTTCGTGGAGTTCTGATCGCGGCCGGGCTCTCGCTCGCTTTCTGGGCGGTCGTCGTCGAAGCGCTTTTCTGACGCCTCAGCTCGATCCGCGCGCCATCAACACCGCGGGCACGGTGAACACCAGGATCCGCATGTAGAGCGTCAGGCTCTGGCTACGCGCATAAGTGACGTCCATCGCGACGCGGCGCCGATAGGACACCTCGTTCCGCCCGCTGATCTGCCACAATCCGGTGATGCCCGGGCGTACGCTGATATAATCGAGAAAATAGCGGCCATAGCGCCCGACTTCGCTCTGTGTGATCGGGCGCGGCCCGACGAGGCTCATCTCACCGACCAGCACATTCCAGAACTGGGGCAGTTCGTCGAGGCTGCTGACGCGGAGGAATTTTCCGACGAGGGTCACTCGCGGGTCGTTCTTGAGCTTCTGGTCGCGAAGCCACGACGCCCGCGATTCAGGGCACGTGGCCAGAAGGTGCTGGAGACGCTCGTCGGCATCGACGACCATCGTCCGGAATTTCAGGCACAGAAACTCGCGACCATTACGACCGATCCGCTTGTGGCGAAACAGCACGGGCCCGCGGTCGCATAGCAGCATGGCGAACACGATGAGGAGGAGAATCGGCGCGAACAAGATGAGCGCGAACGCGGCTCCGCCGACATCGATCGTCCGCAACCGGCGCGGGAGCGCCAAGGCGGGCAGTTCGATCCTCAAGGGCGCCATGATCGACGCTTGCTGCATGCGTGAATACCCCGAACTTCGTTTTTTGACGCCGAACACCGGCCCGCGGCATCTATTGCTGCACCGCAGCAAAAACCTCTTACCGACGGCGATTGAGAATTCAAGAGCCTACACAATGACGTCATCGCCCACATAGGTCGCCGGCTTCGCCGCTCCTGACCTGAACTATCAATCAATAAGAATGCACTGCGTTGCAACATTAAACGTGCAATTGGGACAACCAGACTGGTATTGGCACAAAAATTCAAATGGCGACGTAGCTTATGCGCCCAACTGCGGCGGGGCGAAATGCGTCCGCAGGACGATACCTGTGCCGTCGCGGCACATTTTTGCGGCGTTGCAACAGCATAACGGAACTGCGAGAGAGCCCGACGCAACGCGCGTGGCTGGCCGGGGAAGTGGGGCGTGACACCGCAGGTGCTGGTAGCGGATATTGCAGGGTGGGCCTGGATCGATTTCGGTGCTTTTACCGGACTCCGCCCCCTGACATCCCGCGGCGTACAGGCTCTATGATTTCGACAGAGGCAGCAGTGCGCGCGCCCTCGATCAACTCGGCCCCGGGCAGAACTTTGCCCCATCGGCGGGACATCGATGGCCTGCGGTGCGTGGCGGTGACCGCGGTGGTATTCTATCACGCGGGCCTCTGGCCGCTGCGCTCCGGCTATGTCGGCGTCGACATCTTCTTCGTCATCTCCGGCTTTCTGATCGGCGGCATCCTGAACCGCGAGATTCGCGGCGGGAATTTCTCGTTCAGCAGATTCTACGCGCGCCGGGCCAAGCGCATCCTCCCCGCCTTGTTTGCGGTCACCCTCTTCGTGTGTCTCGCGGCGCCGCTCCTGATGGGTGCGCGCGAGTTGCGCCAGACCGCGATCAGCGCTGCATCCGCGCTCGTCGGCGTCTCGAATTTCTATTTCTGGTGGGAGACCAACTACTTCTCCCCTGACGCCCATTTGAATCCCCTCCTGATGACCTGGTCGCTCGGCGTGGAAGAGCAATTCTATTTGTTCTTCCCGCTGGTTCTGATCGTTCTCGGGCGCTGGCGCGCTAGGGTCACTATCGCTGCGCTGGCAATTCTGTCGATCGTGTCGGCCGTGGTGTGCATCCTCGTCACGGCCCGCAACCCGACTATGGCATTCTATCTGCTGCCGATGCGCGCGTGGGAGCTCGGCGCCGGCGCGCTGCTGGCATTGGCGGCACAGCATTTCCCGATTCGAGCCGGGCAGCGCGAACACGAGATCCTTGGCTGGGCGGGGCTGATCGCCATTCTGGCGGCGTGCATGGTGTTCTCCGACAGCACGCCGTTTCCCGGAACTGCTGCCATCCTGCCCGTCATCGGCACCATGGCGCTGCTCTTCGCCGATCGCAGCTGGGCCAACCGGCGGCTTCTCTCGGCGCCGCCGATGATCTTTATCGGGTTGCTTTCCTATAGCTGGTACCTCTGGCACGCACCGCTGATGGCGTTGACCCGGCTTGCTGCGTTCGGCGAGGCGAGCACGTGGATGCTGTGCGGCGTGGCGATCGTCGCGCTGGGATGCGCCTATCTATCGTGGCGCTTCGTCGAGCAGCCATTCCGGCTCAGCAAGGCTCCGTCCCGATCGATGCTCCTTCGGTATGGAATGGCTCTGTGCGTCGCCATCGCATTGTCGGTCTCGCTGGCGAAACTGGACCGGTTTGTGCCGCGTTTGAGCCCCGACGCTAACGCGGTCGAGAATATGCTAGCTGGCGGGCGCAGCAACCCCTGCCTCGTCGGTTATGGCGAGACCGTGCCGAGAACGCAGGGAGGGTGTCGAGGCGCCGATCCTCAGCAGCGGCATATCGTGTTGCTGGGCGACAGCCACGCGGCCGCGCTGGGCGGCGGGCTTGCCAAAATCGCGAGCGGGCAGGGGCTCGTGCTGGATCAATATGAGAAGTCGTCCTGCCTGCCATTGCTGGGCGCATCGCGTGCGATGATCCGCTATCCGCAACACGCCGCGGAGTGCGCGACCTTCAACAAGAGCGTCTTCGATGCCGTAGCCGCCGATCCGCTGGTCAAGACGGTGGTCGTTGCGGGCTTCTGGTCCGCGCCGTTTCAGGGGCCGACGCCCGACAGCAAGCTGGTTTCCGACGGCACCGTGAAGGCGGCC
>JASLBO010000434.1 GCA_030146605.1 Sphingomonas sp.
GTCGCCGAGGCGCTGCCCCGCCTCGACGCGATGCTGGCGGAGGGCGTCACCACGATCGAGATCAAATCGGGCTATGGCCTGTCGCAGGCGGACGAGATCAAGATGCTCGAAGCTGCCCAGGCACTCGGCGAGGCGCGGGCGGTGCATGTCGCCGCCACCTTCCTCGGTGCGCACGCTTTGCCCCCCGAATTCGCCGGCGATTCCGAGGGCTATGTCGATATGGTGTGCACGCAGATGATCCCCGCGATCGCCCATCTCGCCGATGCCGTCGATGCGTTCTGCGAAGGTATCGGCTTCAGCGCCGCGCAGGTGCGCCGCGTGTTCGCCGCCGCCGCCGCGCACGGTCTGCCGGTCAAGCTTCACGCCGAACAGCTATCCAATCTTCAGGGCGCCGCGCTCGCAGCGGAGTTCGGCGCGCTCTCGGCCGACCATCTCGAGCATCTCGACGCCGCGGGAGTCAACTCGATGGCACGCGCAGGCACCGTCGCGGTGTTGCTGCCCGGCGCCTTCTACTTCACCCGCGAGACGCGCCTCCCGCCGATCGAGGCGCTACGCCGCACCGGCGTGCCGATCGCCATCGCCACCGATTGCAACCCGGGCACCTCGCCCCTCACCTCGCCGCTGCTCGCGATGAACATGGCGGCGACCTTGTTCCGCCTCACGGTCGACGAGTGCATCGCCGGCATGACCCGCGAAGCCGCGCGCGCGCTCGGCCGGCTCGACAGGATCGGCACGCTCGAGCCCGGCAAAAGCTGCGATCTCGCGATCTGGAGCATCTCCGAGCCCGCCGAGCTCGTCTATCGCATGGGCTTCAATCCGCTCTACGCCCGCGTCTTTGGAGGACGTTCATGATCACGCTCGAACCCGGCGCGGTGCCGCTCGAGCACTGGCGCGAAATCTACCGCGGCGCCGATGCACAACTCGATCCGGCTTGCCGCGAAGCCGTGCAGCACGCCGCCGATACAATCGCGCGGATTGCCGGGGGCGACCACGCGGTCTACGGCGTCAACACCGGCTTCGGTCTGCTTGCCAGCATCCGCATCGCGCGCGCCGATCTCGACAAGCTCCAGCGCAACCTCGTGCTCTCGCACGCCGCCGGTGTGGGCGATCCGATGCCGCGCTCCGTTTTGCGGCTGATGATGGCGCTCAAGCTGGCGAGCCTCGGGCGCGGCGCGTCCGGGGTCCGGATCGAGACGCTCGACTTGCTCGAAGCGATGCTGGCGCGCGATCTTCTGCCGGTGGTGCCGGCGCAGGGTTCGGTCGGTGCCTCAGGCGATCTTGCGCCGCTCGCCCATATGACCGCGGCGATGATCGGCGTCGGCGAGATCGACACGCCGGCAGGCCGCTTTCCCGCAGAACAGGCGTTGCGCGAAGCGGGCCTGGCTCCGCTGACGCTCGGCCCCAAGGAAGGGCTCGCGCTGCTCAACGGCACGCAATTCTCTTGCGCCTATGCGCTCGCCGGGCTGATCGAGGCCGAGACGCTGCACGCCGCCGCTTTGGTGGCCGGAGCACTGTCCACCGAAGCCGCCAAGGGCTCGGACACCCCGTTCGATCCGCGCATCCACGCGCTGCGGGGCCATCGCGGGCAGATCGAGGTCGCCGCGATGCTCCGCGCGATGATGCATGCGTCGCCGCTACGCGCCTCGCACCGCGACGACGACAAGCGCGTGCAGGATCCGTACTGCCTGCGCTGCCAGCCCCAGGTGATGGGGGCCGTGCTCGATCTGCTCCGCCAGGCCGCGGCGACGCTGGGCACCGAGGCCAACAGCGTCTCGGACAATCCGCTGGTCTTCGCCGACACCGACGAAGTCCTGTCCGGCGGCAATTTTCACGCCGAACCCGTCGCCTTTGCCGCCGACATGATCGCAATGGCGTTGTGCGAGATCGGCTCTCTATCAGAGCGGCGACTGGCGATGCTGGTGGATCCGGCGCTGTCGGGGCTCCCCGCCTTTCTCACCCCGCGCCCCGGACTCAATTCGGGCTTCATGATCCCGCAGGTCACCGCCGCGGCGCTCGTCTCCGAGAACAAGCAGCGCGCTTACCCCGCGAGCGTCGATTCGATCCCCACTTCCGCCAATCAGGAAGACCATGTCTCAATGGCCGCGCATGGCGCGCGCCGGCTGACGGCGATGGCGGACAATACCGGGAACGTAGTCGCAATCGAGCTGCTCGCCGCCGCGCAGGGCTATGACTTCCACGCCCCGCTCCAGAGCAGCGCCGCGATCCATGCGGTCCATCGGGAAGTCCGCGCCGCTGTCGCCCATCTCGAGGACGATCGCTATTTCCATCCCGACATTTCCGCCGCCGCGCAGATCGTCCGCGCGGGGACGCTGCGCGAGATCGCCGAAGCATATGCCATTCCCGTCCCCTCGGTGACGCATGGCTGACCCGGACTGGCTGATCGTCCGTCGCGGCAATGCGCCGCTGGTGCTCGGCATGCCGCATACCGGCACCCACATCCCCGCCGATCTCGCCCCGCGCTACGTCTCGCTCTGGCGCGCGCGCAAGGACGCCGACTGGTGGATCGACCGGCTCTATGCCTTTGCCGATGGCATGGACGCGACGATCGTCCGTACCACGCTGTCGCGCAGCGTCATCGACGTGAACCGCGATCCCTCGGGCGCGTCGCTCTATCCGGGCCAGACGACGACCGAGCTTTGCCCCACCACCACCTTCGACGGCGAACCGCTCTATTCACCGGGGCGGGAACCCGGCGAAACCGAGATCGCCCGACGCCGCGACCGCTGGCTATCGCCCTACCACGCCGCGCTCGCGGCCGAGCTGGAAAGGCTGCGCGACCTCCACGGCAAGGTCGTCCTCTATGACTGCCATTCGATCCGCAGCCGCATGCCCCGGCTGTTCGACGGCGAGTTGCCGCAGTTCAACATCGGCACCAACAACGGCGTGACCTGCGATCCCGGGCTGGAGGCCGCAGTCGAGCGCGCCTGCGCCGCGACCGGGCGCTCGTTAGTCGTCAATGGCAGGTTCCGCGGCGGCTATACCACCCGTCACCATGGCCGCCCGGAAACCGGCATTCACGCGATCCAGATGGAGCTCGCCTGCCGCGGCTATGTGGACGAGCCCGACCCTCCGGACGAGACCAACTGGCCGACGCGCTGGGATCCCGATCGCGCCGCGCCGCTTGCGGCGAACCTCGCCGATATCCTCACCGCCTGCCTCGACTGGACCAGCGCATGACCACTCGCCGCGACAACAGCCGCAACATCCGCGCCCCCCGTGGGACGGAAATCAGCGCGAAGAGCTGGCTCACCGAGGCGCCGTTGCGCATGCTGATGAACAACCTCGACCCCGAAGTGGCGGAGCGGCCCGAGGAACTGATCGTCTATGGCGGTATCGGCCGCGCCGCGCGCGATTGGGAGAGCTATGACGCGATCGTCGCCAGCCTGCGCCGGCTCGAGCACGATCAGACCCTGCTGATCCAGTCGGGCAAGCCCGTCGGCATCTTCCGCACCCATGCCGATGCGCCGCGGGTGCTGCTCGCCAATTCGAACCTCGTTCCGCACTGGGCGAACTGGCAGCATTTCAACGAACTCGATCGCAAGGGCCTGATGATGTACGGCCAGATGACCGCCGGCAGCTGGATCTATATCGGCAGCCAGGGCATCGTTCAGGGCACCTACGAGACCTTCGCCGAAATGGGCCGCCAGCATTTCGGCGGCAGCCTTGCCGGCCGCTGGATCCTCACCGCGGGGCTCGGCGGGATGGGCGGCGCGCAGCCGCTCGCCGCGACGATGGCGGGCGCCTCGTGCATCGCCGTCGAATGCCAGCCCTCGCGGATCGAGATGCGGCTGAGGACCGGCTATCTCGACGCCCGCGCCGCGACGATCGAAGAGGCACTCGCGATCGTTGAGGAAGCGCACAAGGGCGGCAAGCCGGTTTCGGTCGGCCTGCTCGGCAACGCCGCCGAAATCTATCCCGAGATGGTCCGCCGCGGCATCCGCCCCGACGCGGTGACCGATCAGACCTCGGCGCACGATCCGCGCAACGGCTATTTGCCTGCAGGCTGGTCGCTCGATCAATGGGAGCGCGCCCGCAGCGAGGATCCCGAGGCGCTCGACAAGGTCGCGCGCGCTTCGATGGCGGTCCATGTCCGCGCGATGCTCGATTTCCACGCGCAGGGCATTCCCACCGTCGATTACGGCAACAACATCCGCCAGATGGCATTCGAGGAGGGCGTCACTAACGCGTTCGACTTCCCGGGGTTCGTCCCCGCTTATATCCGTCCGCTCTTCTGCAGGGGGATCGGCCCGTTCCGCTGGGTCGCGCTGTCGGGCGATCCGGAAGACATCCGCAAGACGGACGCCAAGGTCAAGGAGCTGTTGCCGGACAATGCGCACCTCCACAATTGGCTCGACATGGCGGCCGAGCGGATTCACTTCCAGGGCCTGCCGGCGCGGATCTGCTGGGTGGGCCTAGGTGATCGCCACCGACTCGGCCTCGCCTTCAACGAAATGGTCGCCTCGGGCGAACTCGAGGCGCCGATCGTGATCGGCCGCGACCATCTCGATTCGGGGTCGGTCGCCTCGCCCAACCGCGAGACCGAGAAGATGCAGGACGGCTCAGACGCGGTCTCGGACTGGCCCTTGCTCAACGCCCTGCTCAACACCGCCAGTGGCGCGACCTGGGTGTCGCTTCATCACGGCGGCGGGGTCGGCATGGGGTTTTCGCAGCATTCGGGAATGGTGATCGTCTGCGACGGCACCCCGGACGCGGCGCGCCGGATCGAGCGCGTATTGTGGAACGATCCCGCCACCGGGGTGATGCGCCACGCCGACGCCGGCTATCCCATCGCGCTCGATTGCGCGCGGGAGCAGGGGCTCGATTTGCCTGGTATATTGTAGACCCCCTCGCCGAACGGGAGGGGAGTTGTTCAAGGCCGCAGCGCGCACCCGGCCGGCACGCGCACCGGGCTGCACCGCGCCATCGCTTTGTCCGGCAGCGTCACCACGAAGCCCGCCTCGAGCGGATCGGGCGCGCCGGGATAATGATCGGTGCTCACCGCCTGCGCGCCGCTTGCCATCGCGGCTTGCGCCTTGGCGTAGTTCCCCGTCCGTGCCTCTACGGTATTGGCGTCGGTCCGCGTCCGCACGATCACGCCCTCGCGCACCCATTTGCGAATCTTGTCGCCCTCGACCAGCGGGTCCTGGACGATCTGGACCGCAGCTTCGGGTTCGCCATCGGGATACCAGCCGAACATCGCCCGCCCGGCGAGCGAGGGGTGCCCAGCCCGATAGGTGTCGGACACCGCGGTCCGCACGTCGAGCAGCACGTAGATCCGCCCGCGCGCCGCCTTCAGCGCCGGCCAGCCGCGCGTCCGCACCGCGTCCCGCAGGGTCGGCGCGCCGCCGCGTACCTCGTCGGGCGTGATCAGCCGCTTGCCCGGGAGCACCGAACGGATCTCGCCGTCGAGCGCGTCGAGCAGCCTCTTGTCGTCGAGCGCCAGCGGGCTGGTCATCCCCGGTCGCCCCGAAGGCATATCGGCGGCGTTGATCGTGATCATGATCGGCAGATGGTCCGGATGCGCTCGCGACCAGAGATCGACTTCGCGCAAACAGCCGACCAGAGTCGCGCAGGTGCTCAGATAGTCCACATCGGGAATGTGGAATACCTTGAACCCAGGCTTGAGCATCGCCGCCCGGTCGAAACCGGTGACCTCACCCGCCGCCTTGGCCCAGGCCTCGCCCCTGGGATCGGCGTAGCGCCCGCCTTCGGGATCGGCGAAGATGTCCAGCTCGAACTGGCGCACGCCGGCATCGAGCTGCTTCGCCAGCGGCACATGATAATAATCGAGACCGTCGGCCGATTTCGGATCCATCGCCCGCAGCTTGGCCATCACCGCAGACGGAATGCGCGCCTTGAAGCTGTTGTGCGAGCCGACGACCTGGACGTCGTTCATCGCCTGCGGGGTCGCCGCCGCGCCGGCCAAGGCCAGCGCAGCGACGGCGAGGATCGTCTTGAGCATCAGAACTCCGTCCGCACGCCGAACAGGATCGTCCGGCCCCAATAATGGATCTCGTTATAGCGGACCGGATCGTCGCTGTAGCTATACTGCCGGGCGCCAGCGATGTTGATCGCCTCGAGGCTCACCGTCGTCTTGTCGGTCACCCGGAACGAGAGGTTGCCGTCGAGCGAGCCGAACGCGTCGATATAGCCCGGCGTGTTCGTGGTGCTCCCGGTGCCCGACAGATATTTATCGCGCCATACATAGGATAGCCGCGCCGAGACCGGGCCGTAATCGTAGAAGCCGACGAGATTGAAGCTGTTCTTCGACAGCCCGATCAATTGGTCTTCGATCGTTCGCGCACCGGCAGTGTAGTTCGCCTGCACCGAAGTGTGGGTGTACGATGCCTGGATGCCCAGCCCATCGAGCGGCTTCGGCAGGAAAGTGAACACCTGATTGTACGCCGCCTCAGCGCCATAGACCTTGGCGTCGCCGCCATTGACCTGCGTGCTCAGCAGGATCGTGCCGCGGCCTGGAATCTCGACGTTGATGTTCTGCGCAGTGATGTAATTGTCCATCGCCTTGTAGAACAACGCCGCAGTCAACGAGCCCTTGCGGTTGAAATACCATTCGAGCGAGCCGTCGAACTGGGTAGCGAGGAACGGCACCAGCTCGGGATTGCCGCCGCTGCCGGTCGCCGCGTCGGTCGAGACGCTGATCTGCGGCGCGCTCTGCGTCATATTGGGCCGGGTGAGCACGCGGCTGGCGGCGAGGCGTGCCACCAGGGTCGGGCTCAGCTCGGCGCGCAGATTGAAGCTCGGCAGCCAGTTATTAAAGGTCTTGGGAAAGCTCGCCGGTGTCGGCGTGGTGCCGAGAGTCAGCGTGCCGCTCGCCACCTGATCGGTGTGCACATAGCGTACGCCCAGATTGCCCGTGACGTCGACGCCCCCGGCCGCGAAGCCGTAATCGGCGCGGACATAGCCCGCCGCGATCTTCTCCTCGACGATGTAGGAGGCGCGCCGATCGCCCGCGGTCAGCGGCGCGTTGGCGATCGCCGACGTGAACAGCCGATCGTAAAAGGCCCCCGTCACCGGCACGAGCCAGCTACGCGGCGCATTGCCCGAGACGCCCTCGAGAAAGTCGTCGAACGGGATGGTCTGGTAGGCGCCGAGCCCGAAACTGGTCAGCGGCTGGCCGTTCGCCGAGGTGACGTTGAAGTCGCGCCGCCGATAGTCGCGCTTGCGCCAGTGATATTCGCCCCCCGCCGCGACTCTCGTCAGGAAGCCATCGAGCTCGCGCGCCGCGTCCAGCCGGGCATACCAGTCCCAGTCCTTGCTGTTCTTGGGCGCGATGTTGAACGTGGTAACACCGTAACTGGCCGGGTCGACGACGCCGCGGGTGGTGGTGAAGGTCGGGATCACCTTGTAGCCGCCCGACGCATCATAGGTCAGTGGCGCGACGAACTGTGCCCGGCTGCGCACCGTGCCTTCGGCATAGCTGGGGTGGAAGCTGTGCGCGTACGACCAGTTGAGACTGGCGGAGATGTCCCAGCCTTCGGGCTTCCAGCTCTGCTTGAGGCCGACGCTGAGCAGGTCGTGCCGGTTGAGGCTGTATTCGCGCGACGCCATGAAGCGCACATTGTTGATCGTCGCGCCGACCACCGTATTGCCGTCGAGCTTGACCGATCCGGGGACGATCGAAACGCCGGGATCGTCGGGATAGATGTCGAGGCCGAATTCATCATAGGCGACGTCGAGCCGGGTGCCGAGCAGGTCGAGCGTAGTCTCGAGTTCGTCCGAGGGCTTCCATTGCGCCGAGATCAGCCCCGAATAGCGCTTGCGATTCTCGGTTTCGATCGTCGGACGCGTGCGGATCGGGGTGTACAACCCCGCCGGGAGCCCGCCAGCGGCAGGGGCGGTGAACCGATCGAGGACCCAGCCGTTATTATACCAGCGATCGTTGCGGACCGACTTGGCCCAATATTGCGCGCCGGCGAGCAGACCGAAGGTGCCGTCGTCGCTTGTGAAGCTGGTCAGCGCGGTGGCGTTCGGTTTCACCTTGTCGGTCATCGTCGTATAGGTGCCGCGCAGGTTGAGCGTGGTCTTGTTACCCACTTCGAGCGGGCGGAAGGTCTTGACGTCGATATTGCCGCCCAATGCGCCCTCGGTCATGTCGGCGGTCGGGGTCTTGACCACGTCGATTTGCGAGACGAACTCAGCCGGCAGCATCTCGAAGCGGAACTGGCGTCCGGCGGCGCCGCCATTCTCGATCAGATCGTTGATCGCCACGCTGCGGCCGTTGAGCATCGTGCTCTGGAATTGCGGCCCGAGCCCGCGCACGCTGACATAGAGCCCTTCGCCGCGCGGCCGGGTGATCGTCACGCCGGTGACCAGCTGCAGCGCCTCGGCGACGTTCTGGGTCGGGAATTTGCCAATGTCGGTCGAGTTGATCGAGTCGACGCCGTACGCAGCTTCCCGCTTGGTCTCGGTCGCCGCGGCAAGGCTGCGCGCATAGGAGCCGGTGACGACGATTTCGCCGTCGTCGGCCTGCGCTTCCGCCTGCGCCGCGCCCGGCTGCGTCGTGTCGTCGGCGCTCGCGCCGACGGTCTGCGCGTGCGCGGGGACGATTCCCAATGCGGCGAGGGTAAAGGGTAGCGTGGCGCGAAGCAGGCGCGAACTGTGCGACATTTTGATTTCTCCCCCGGGTGTGATCCCCCGATGGGAGCGCCAATAGGTGCGCGCTATTGCGCTTTGGCGGCGTTATCGTTGCAGAAGCGTTTCAATTGTCGGACGAGGTTACGACTGCGCGGAATTGAAGGTTGGCGAAATGCTTTGCCTGAACCCGAACCGCCCCGAACGGGGAGAAGCATCGACGCTGGCTGCTACGCAGCCTTGAAGATAGCTGAAAACGATCGCGCGATAATCGCGCCCGCCGCCCACCGGCACCGCCGCAAACGCATCCAATGCTGTGAGAAGACTGGTCGGGGCGACAGGATTCGAACCTGCGACCCCCACACCCCCAGTGTGATGCGCTACCAGGCTGCGCTACGCCCCGACCAAGGGTGCGCCCTCTATTCCGGTCGGGCGCAGGATGCAAGCGGCAGCGACAATAGTTGCACCGCTTTGTTGCACATGTTAGCGCGCGCCGCTTGAACGGGGCCGTTCCGCGCCCCGCAAATCCAGGCAACCGGAAACCCATGTTCGCCACCCCAGCATATGCACAGACCGCAGGCGCGGCATCAGGCGGCGGCACCGCCGGCGCGATCGTTTCGCTGCTGCCCCTAGTCCTCATCTTCGTCGTCTTCTACTTCCTGATGATCCGGCCTCAGCAGAAGCGCATGAAGGCGCTGCAGGACGCGGTCGGCGGCGTGAAGAAGGGCGACACCGTCATCACCGCGGGCGGGCTGATCGGCAAGGTCACCAAGGTCGACGAGACCGAGGTGGAAATCGAGCTCGGCACCAACGTCAAGGTCCGCGCGATCAAGGCGACGCTCGCCGAAGTGCGCCCGCTCGGCGGCGCCAAGCCCGCGAACGACTGATGCTCGATTTTCCCCGCTGGAAGGTCTGGGCGGTCATTGTCACGATCGTCGTGTGCATCGGGCTGTCGATCCCCAGCCTCGTCCCCGACAATATTCGCCAGACCTGGCCGAGCTGGATTCCCCAGCGCACGGTGAGCCTCGGCCTCGATCTCGCCGGCGGCTCGTATCTGCAGCTCGAGGCGGACACCAAGGGCGTCGCAGCGTCACGCCTCGATGCGATGCGCGAATCGGTGCGCTCGGTGATGCGCCGCGCTCCGCGGGTCGAGATCGGCGACATCTCCGTCCAGAACGGCCAACTGACCTTCATGGTCCGCGATCCCGCCAAGGTCGACGCCGCGCGCGAGCGGCTACTCGAGGTCGCCGGCAGCGGGGCGGGCCTCAGCGGCCAGCGGGTCTGGGACATCTCGGTAGTCGATTCGTCGCGCTTCGTGCTCAAGCCCACTCAGGCGGGCCTCGAGGAAGCGATCGACACCGCAATGGATGACGCGCGCGAAGTCGTTTCGCGTCGCATCAACGAATTCGGTACGCGTGAGCCCAACATCGTCCGTCAGGGCAAGAACCGCATCGTCGTCGAGGTTCCGGGGCTCAAGGACCCGCAGGCGCTCAAGGCACTGATCGGCAAGACTGCGAGGCTCGAGTTCAAGCTGGTCGACACCAGCGTGACGCCGCAGCAGATCCAGTCCGGAAACGTCCCCGCGGGCAGCCAGGTCCTGCCTTACCAGGAAGGCGGCGGCCAGATCGCCGTGTTCCGCAACGCGATGATCACCGGCGAGATGCTGGTGGACGCGCGGCAGGATTATGACCCACAGGATGGCACGCCCGGCGTCTCGATCCAGCTCGATGGCGTCGGCTCGCGCCGCTTCGCCAAGGTGACGCAGGAAAATGCCGGCAAGCCCTTCGCGATCATCGTCGACAACAACGTCATTTCGGCGCCGAACATCAACGAACCGATCCTCGGCGGCTCGGCGCGGATCAATGGCGGCTTTACGGTCGAGAGCGCCAACGCGCTCGCCGTCTCGCTGCGGTCGGGCAAGCTGCCAGTCGACCTCAAGGTCGTCGAGGAGCGCACGGTCTCGTCGGAGCTCGGCAACGACTCGATCAACAAGGGTGTGCTCGCCGGCGTGGTCGGCACGCTGGCGCTGATCTTCTTCATGCTGATCACCTATGCCCGGTTCGGTGTCTATACGACGCTCGCGCTGGTGGTGAACGCGTTCATGATCCTCGGCATCATGGCGCTCTTCAGCGCCACGCTGACCTTGCCCGGCATCGCCGGCTTCGTGCTGACGATCGGTGCCGCGGTCGACGCCAACGTGCTGATCAACGAGCGCATCCGCGAGGAGCAGCGGGTGCGCAATCGCAATGCGCTCGCCTCGGTCGAATTCGGCTACAAGGAAGCGAGCCGCGCGATCTTCGACGCCAACATCACCAATGTGATCTCGGCGATCATCATGTTCTCGATCGGCTCCGGCCCGATCCGGGGCTTCGCGATCGTTCTCGCGATCGGCATCATCACTTCGGTCTTCACCGGCGTCACCTTCACCCGTCTGCTCGTCGCGGACTGGCTGAAGCGCAACCGCCCCAAGACCATCCAGATCTGAGGCCGGCATATGTTTCCGCTCAAGCTCGTCCCCGACAACACCAACATCCCGTTCCTCAAATGGCGTAATATCGCCATGGTGGCGTCGATCCTGCTGATCATCGCATCGCTCGCTTTGTGCGCGGTGCGCGGGTTCAATCTCGGTATCGATTTCGTGGGCGGGCAGACGATCCGCGTCCATTTCGACCGCACGGTTCCGATCGACGAGATCCGCTCGAAGATGGCGTCGCTGGGCTTCGAAGATGTCACTATCCAGGAGTTCGGCAGCGCGCAGGAAATCGGCATCCGCACTGCGCTGCCCGAGGGTGGCGACACCGCGGCAGAGGCGGCGGCGACCAAGATGCGCGGCGCGATCGAGGGTGGCTTCCCCGGCGCGCGGGTGACCGGGGTGGAGAGCGTCTCGGGCAAGGTCTCGAACGAATTGTTCCGCACCGGGGCGTGGGCGCTGGGCGTAGCGATGGTGGCGATCGCGCTCTACATCTGGTTCAGCTTC
The DNA here is from genome assembly GCA_030146605.1 of Sphingomonas sp. Classification (GTDB taxonomy): domain Bacteria; phylum Pseudomonadota; class Alphaproteobacteria; order Sphingomonadales; family Sphingomonadaceae; genus Sphingomonas. Next base: position 11,591 of record JASLBO010000434.1, read on the forward strand.
GAATGGCAGTTCGGCGTCGGCGCGCTGTTCGCCTTGTTCCACGATGTCGCGCTGACCCTGGGCTTCTTCGCGGTGACCCAACTCGAATTTGACTTGAACGTCGTCGCGGCGATTCTGACGATCATCGGCTATTCGCTCAACGATACGATCGTCGTCTACGATCGCATCCGCGAGAATATGCGCAAATACCGCAAGATGGATATGGTGGCGCTGCTCAACCTCTCGATCAATGAGACGCTGTCGCGCACCGTCGTCACCAGTGCGTCGATCGGGATCGTGCTCACCATCCTGCTCGTGCTCGGACCCGAGGTGATCTTCGGCTTCACGGCTTCGATGCTGCTCGGGATCGTCATCGGCACCTTCTCGTCGGTCTATGTCTCGGCGGCGATCCTGCTGTGGCTGCGGCTCAAGCCCGACAGCTTCGTCCAGAAGGCGACCGGGGACAGCAATGCCGAGCGCGTGACCACGCGCGAACTGCCGTAACGCCGGCATGAAGATGGAACGCCGCAGCGCCGAGGGACCGGTGATATCCGGTTTCTCGGGGCGCGGCTTCAAGGTCGACGAAGGCGTCTATGAGGGGCTGCTGATCACGCCGCGGCGCGCCGACGGCTGGTCGCCGCCGCCGATCGCC
>JASLBO010000453.1 GCA_030146605.1 Sphingomonas sp.
GACGCCGACGTCCGGCACCGCCGCGTCGAACAGGTCGGGCCGCTGGTTGATCACCGCGCCGATCAGCAGGCCGCCGTTGGACCCGCCGGAAATCGCCAGCCCCTTGGGTGAAGCGATGCCCTGCGCCTTCAGATATTCGCCGGCGGCGATGAAGTCGTCAAACACGTTCTGCTTGTTGGCAAGCCGGCCGGCGTCGTGCCACGCCTTTCCATATTCGCCGCCGCCGCGGATGTTGGCGAGGACGAACACCCCGCCCTGCTCCATCCACGCCACCCGCGCCGCCGAGAAGCTCGGCGTATACGGCACGTTGAACCCGCCATAGCCCCAGAGCAGGGTCGGCGCCGGTCCGGTGGTGGTATTCTTGCGCACCACGAACATCGGCACCTTCGTGCCGTCCTTCGACGCGTAGAAACGCTGCTCGACCTTGTACTGCGACGGATCGAAGGCGACCTTGGGCTGGGCCCAGGGCGTCGCCTTGCCGCTGGTGACGTCATAGCGGAAGATCGTCGTCGGATAATTGAAGCTGGTGAAGGCGAAGAAGGTCTCAGGATCGTCCGCCTCGCCGCCGAAGCCGCTGGCAGTGCCGATGCCGGGCAATGCGACCTTGCCGTCGGTGCTGCCGTCGAGCTTGTAGCGCCGCACCTCGGTCCTCGCGTCGACCATGTAATTGAGGATCAGCCGGTCGCCGACGATCGAGGCGCCGGCCAGCGTCTCCGCCTGCTCGCCGACGATCGTCGTCGCGGTTAGTGCCGGATCATTGATGTCGAGGGTGACGATGCGCTGACGCGGTGCCCCGGCATCGGTGGCGAACCAGAATTTGGAGCCGACATTGCCGATCACCGACCATTCGTTGGCGAGCCGGCCGATGATCGCGCGCGCCTGCCATTTGGGATCGGTCAGGTCGACGATATGCACCATGTTCTTGTTGTCGGTGCCCTCGCTGGTGCCGATGACGAGATAGCGCCCGTCGTCGGTGATCCCGGCATAATGGCTGAGCTTCGGGTTCTCCGGTGTCGCATAGACCAGCCGGTCGGCCGATTGCGGCGTGCCGAGCTTGTGGAAATAGACCTTGTGATTGTCGCTCAGCGCCTGGAACTTGGCCTCTGCCGGCGGCTCGGGATAGCGCGAGTAGAAGAAGCCGCTGCCGTCCTTGGCCCAGCTCAGCCCCATCGTATATTTGGCCCAGCTGACTTCATCGCCGGTTTCCTTGCCGGTCGCCGTGTCGATCACTCGAACCGTTCGCCAATCGGTGCCGCCGTCCTGGATCGAATAAGCGAGCAGCTTGCCGTCCTCCGACGGCAGCCATTCGGCGAGCGCAGTAGCGCCGTCCTTCGACCAGCCGTTCGGATCGATCAGCACGCGGCCCTCGCCTTCCAGCGTATCGCGCACCCACAGCACTGCCTGGTTCTGCAAGCCGGCATTGTGCGAATAGAAATAGCGCCCTCCCTTCTTCACCGGGGCGCCGAACCGCTCATAGTTGAACAGGTTCTTGATCCGCGCGGCGAACTGGTCACGGCCCGGCAAGGTCGCCAGATAGGCGTCGGTGACCTTGTTCTGCGCGGCGACCCAGCCGGCGACTTCCTTGTCGTTCCGCACGTCGTTTTCGAGCCAGCGATACGGATCCGCCACCTTCACGCCGAACTGTTCCTCGACGATGTCGACGCGGCGGGTCTGCGGGTAAGCGGGCTTGGTCATCGTCGGGTGCGGCTCCGAGGGGGTCTGGGCGAGAGCGGGGCTGGCGAAGAGAAGCGGAAGAGCGAGTATGGCGTGGCGCATCAAGAACCCCGAAACAGAAAGGAGGCCGAACCCTATGCAGGGCCGGCCTCCTTCTCAAGTCCTTGATTTTCGATGCGGCGATCAGGCGGCCTCGTCGAAATCCTCATCACCTTGCACCGGGCCCGAATCCTTGCCCTTGGCCGAGACGTCGCGGTCGACGAACTCGATGATCGCGATCGGCGAGGCGTCCGAGGCGCGGATGCCGGCCTTGATCACGCGGGTATAGCCGCCGTTGCGATCGGCGTAGCGCGCCGCCAGCACATCGAACAGCTTGGTCAGCTGGGCGTCGTCGAGAAGCCGCGAATGCGCGAGCCGGCGGTTCGAAAGACCGCCCTTCTTCGCGAGCGTGATCAGCTTCTCCACGTACGGGCGAAGCTCCTTCGCCTTGGCGACGGTGGTGGTGATCTGCTCGTGCTTGATCAGCGCGGCGCTCATGTTGCGGAACAGGGCGATGCGGTGAGCCGAGGTCCGCTGAAGCTTACGGCCGCCTACGCGATGGCGCATGATTTCTTCCTTCGTTCGTTAAGGGGCCGTTTCAGGTACCCCAGACCAGGCAGCTTCAAGGGCGCTGCCGAAACCCCCACACGTCTCCGCGGGAAGGCGCGCCCAAAGCGGATTCGGCACCGAAAGTCAAGGATTCGATGCCTCGCTCCGCTTGTGGCGCGGGGATCCAATTGTCGTCATTCCCGCGAAAGCGGAGACCCATCCCCGCGCTGGGGGGGACGGGCCCCGCTTTCGCGGGAGTGATGCATCTTGGATGTGAGTCCCCAGCCTGGCGCTTAGAAGGTCACCCCGACGCCGCCGGTGATGGTCTGACCGGAGTCCTTGCCGATATATGCACCCGCGCGATTATCGGTGTTCCAGTGGATCGCGTTGAGCTGGAGGCGGATCACGCTGTCGAGATACCAGTTCGCACCCGCAGTTGCTGCCCAACCCTTGCCGCCGGTCGCGAGATCGGAATAGTCGATATTCTCATAGCGTGCGGTAAGCTCGATCGCGCCGGGGCCGCCGTTGAAGACCGACCGCAGCACCCTCGGCTGGGCGAAGGTGCCGAGACGCGGGTTATAGGGCGGCAGCTCGCCGGTGATGAACCAGCCGCTCGACAGGCTCCATGCACGGCTCTCGAAATCGGGCCTGCCCTTGTCCAGCCGGGCCTGGCGCTGACCCGCCTCGCCCATGACCCAGAACGGCCCGACATAGCCGCCGACTTCTGCGCCATAGCCGGTCGTTCCGGTTCCACCGACCAGCGGGCCGCTGGAGACGCGCAGCGCGCCGTTGAAACGGCCGCCAATGACGGTGTTGCGGGTGAGCGTGCCCGGCCCCACGGCCAGCGCCTCGTCGAAGCCCCAAAGTCCCAGATGCAGCATGGAACGATCGGTTTTGATCGGGTTCCAATGGGCGCGGGCCATCACCGTGCGGCTGTCGCCGACCGACTGGCTGGCGTCGACGGTGTCGCCGCTGAGCGTGATCGAGGCGTGCCCGGTGCCCCAGAATAGCCGCGGCATGATCGAGATGGCGTAGAAGCCGCGCTGCGGAATGATCGCCGTCGCGACGACGTTGCGCTCGAGGAACGGGGGCGCATCGGATCCGCTGGATCCTTCGAAGCTGCGGTCGTTGAACATGTTGCCGACGCGCACATCGTAAGAGATCTTGCCGATGGTGTTGCGCCAGCCGATGAATGCAGTGCCGACGTCGGATACGTTGTCCGCAAAGTCGTTTTCGAACTGGTAGAAGAAGTGCGGACCGACCCCGCCTTCGATGCCGATACGCAGCGCGCGCATGCCGGTCGTCGTGATGTTCCGCCCCTCATAGTCCGACCCGACGGTGGAACTGGCGTGGGTTATGATGCGGCCGCGCATCTTGAACATGAACTTGCCGTCCGGCGAACGGAAGGTCGGCAGGCCGCCTTTCCATTCGACCATCACGCCGGCTGCGTTCTCCGCTGCGGCGCGGGCCTGCGCGACATCCTGCTCGGCCGGACTGGCCGGCAGGATTTGCGGCGCGAACGACGCCAGCGCATTTTCTTCATCCGCAATCGGGCGACGATTTGCTGCCTGCTCGGTCCGTGCCGGCGACGGCACCGATGACGGGGCCGGGTCAACTACGGCGACCGCAGGTTGGCGGCCTTCGATCCGGTCGAGCCGCGTGCGCAGCGCCGCGATTTCAGCGGCCTGGGCACGAACGAGTGCAGCCAGCTCGGCTTGATCGACGGACACAGTCTGGGCAAGCGCCGGTGTAGCGAGGATGAGCGCGGACAATGCTGCACCAGTAGTGAGCAGGATTTTCATGGAAGGGTTCCGGTTAATTGGTCGAGACGCAAAGACGATCCTCGCTGCATGTTCATGCATCCGAAACGTCGTCCTGGTCGCTTGTGGGCGGGCGGTGCCTTGATGCCCTGGGTCGCTTGTTTTGATGGATCAGTTCAGGCGGGCGACCATTCTCCGAACCGTTCCGGAGCAGCCTGGGCCATCAGTGCTGCGAGAAGCCCGTGCTTGAGCTGCTCGCCTGGGAACCGTAATAATTTCTCGCGCTATCTTCCCTTCTTGCCGTCGGGCTCGATGCTTTCCTTATAGGCCAGGTGAGAGAGTCCCGTGGTCGATCGAAACAAATTTCATGGGGCAATATCCGCTGTGCCGGTCTCGCTGCCGCCGCGAGCGTGCCTCGTTACGGAACAAGCTCCCCCCTTCACCGGAGGGGATCGAGGCGGGGCGGGAACCGGTCCCGCCCCGCTTCATCGTCAGAAGTGCAAGCCGACCCGCACGCCGCCATAGCGGCGGAAATCGCGCGGCAGCACGGCCTGGGTGGCGACCCGGTTGCCGAAATTGCCAGCCGAATTCACCAGCGACTGGAAATACTGCTTGTCGAACAGGTTGTTGACGAATGCCGTCGCTTCCCAGCGGCGGTCGTGATCGCGCACGCCGAGCGCGAAGTTGAAGACGCTGAACCCCGGCTGGAAAGCCTGCGGATCGCGCGCGACGAAATAGAGGCTCGACTGGTATTGCCAGCTCGCCTGCGCCACGCCGTTGAGGTTACCACCCAGCGACGGCGCATATTCGGCGCCGGCCGATGCCTTCCACTTCGGTGCCTGCACTGCCCGCGTGCCGGTCAGGTTCTGGCTGGCCGGCGTGCCGATGCAGCCCAGAGCGGCGGTCTGCAGCGTGTAGCATTGGGCCACCGGGAACGACGTGTAGATCGCGTCGAGATAGGTCGCCGCGCCGTTGAAGCTCAGGTCGCGCGTGACTCGGCCGGCCAGCTCGAACTCGAGGCCCTTGGTGTTGAGCCCGCCGACATTGGTGAGGCGGAAGTTGGACGTGCCGTCGGCCAGCGTTTCGATCGATTGCGCCTGCAGATCGGTGTAATCGGTGTCGAAATAGGTGACATTGAACGTCGCGCGGCGATCGAAGAACTGGGTGCGCACACCGAATTCCTTGTCGCGCGACGTTTCAGGCCTGATCGGGCCGGCCGCCGCACGATTGGCGTTGAAGCCGGTGGTCAGGTCGTAGGTCTGGCCCTTATAGCCGGTCGTGTAGCTGCCGAAGACCATGATGTCGGGCGTCACCTGATAGTTCAGGCCGAGGCGATAGGTGGCAGTGCTGTCGCTCGCGTCGCCGGCGAAGCTCCTGGCGACGGTGTTGTCGCGGAAGGTATATTTGATCGCCTCGTTCTGGACGCGGCCACCCGCCGTCGCGGTCAGATGCGGAACGAATTCCCAATCGACCTGGGCGAAACCTGCGATCTGGCGCGAGCCCGACGTCGCGTTCCAGTCGGCTACCGAGAAGGCCGGGCCGCGCTTGAACGGACGTTCGAACCCGACATTGGCGTAATAGAGGCCCAGTGCGTAGCGGAAGGCCTCGTCGCCCGGCGAAAGCAGGCGCAGTTCCTGCGTGAACAGCCGCGACTTGAACGCGCCGACGTTGAAATTGCTGCCGAAAGTGCCCGGCGCCGACGTGTCGTCATTGTCGAGATAATCGTCGAGGCGGAAGCGGTCGTACGACGTCAGCGACAGGACGTTCAGCTTGCCGATATTGGCTTCGCTGCGAAGCAGCGTGCCCCAGCCCCAATATTTGGTGCGCGACGGATAATTGTTGCTGATGTCCTGGTTGTTCTCGTCGATCGTCACGCCGGGGAACGCCACGGCGGGCGTCAGGCCCGGCTGGTTACGCAGCAGCGCGTTGGACGCCATGCGGACGAACGGGCGGCCGACGGTGGTGTTCCCGTTCATATAGTTGCCCGACAGCGTGAAGGTGACGTCGGGAGTTGCCTTCCAGCGGATCTTGCCGCGGCTGTTGAGGGTCTCGCGACCGTTGGCCTTCTCGCCGTTGACCAGGTTGCGGATGTTGCCGCCCCAGTTCGAATAGCCGGCCGACAGCACGAAGCCGAGCGTCTCGCTGATCGGCCCGGTGATGCTGAAATTGCCGCCGAATTCGCTGTCGGTGGTGGCCAGGGTATTGGCGCGGACGTGAAGCGTGTCGGTGGGCTGGATCGTCATGATTTTGATCAGGCCGGCCGAGGCTGCCTTGCCGTACAGCGTGCTCTGCGGCCCGCGCAGCACTTCGATCTGCGCCACGTCGGGAAGATCGGTGAAAGCGCGTGCCTGGAAGGCGAGCGCGGCACCATCGACCGTCACTGCGACGCTTGGCTCGACGCCGATGCCGAATGCGAAGGTGCCCACGCCGCGCAGCGACACGTTGGCGTTGACGGGGTGTTCGGCGGGGCGGACCGTCAGCGACGGCGCGATCTTGCCCAGATCCTGGAAATGGCGAACGCCCTGCGCTTCGAGCTGGTCCGGCGTGATGACCTGGACTGCGAGCGGGACGTTCTGGACATTCTCGAACCGCTTTTGCGCGGTGGTGGTGACGACGATCTCGCCCTCGTCCTGCACATCCGGTTCGGCAGCCACGCCGACCGGCGGAGTCACCGCAGCAACGGCGATCGCATCGCTGGTCTGTGCATACGCCTGCGAACCGGCCAGGAGCGACACAGCAAGCGCACCCATGCAAACCGACAAATCAAAACGCTTCATTAAACTTCCCCATTACCCGCAATTTGGTCTCCCAAATTTATAGCCGGCTCGCCGGAGTGCCGGTTCTGGGCCGTGGAGAAAGTTCCTTGTCCTGCGCATTTTGCTGTCGGTTGTTGCCATAAGCACACGCTTGATTGGCGGATTTCAGCCGGGCATGCGCAAGCTCACAGCCTTTCATCGCAACAAAAAGGGCCCCGCATTGCTGCGGAGCCCCATTGTGCCGTGTCTCAGGCCCGGCGGGCAGATCATCGAGCCGGCGAATAGCTTGCGCTATTCGCCCAGAATCAGCCCATGATTTCCTGTTCGAGCTTCTTGGCCATCTCTTCGATGTTTTCGGGCGGCCAGCCGGGGATTTCCATGCCGAGGCGGAGGCCCATGCTCGAAAGCACTTCCTTGATCTCGTTGAGCGACTTGCGGCCGAAATTCGGCGTGCGCAGCATCTCGGCCTCGGTCTTCTGGACCAGATCGCCGATATAGATGATGTTGTCGTTCTTGAGGCAATTGGCCGAACGCACCGACAGTTCGAGCTCGTCGACCTTCTTGAGCAGGTAACGATTGATCTGCGCGGTATCGCCGACAGCGCCGCCGTCCTGCGCTGCTGCCGGAGCGGCCATGCCGATCGGTGCCGAGCGCGCGACCGAAGAATCGTCGAAGTGCACGAACAGCGAGAGCTGGTCCTGGAGGATGCGCGCCGCATAAGCGAGGCCGTCTTCCGGGGTGATCGTGCCGTCGGTCTCGACGGTCAGCGTGAGCTTGTCATAATCGAGCTCCTGCCCGACGCGGGTGTTCTCGACCTTGTAGCTGACCTGGCGAACCGGGCTGTACAGGGCATCGACCGGGATCAGACCGATCGGCGCATCCGCCGGGCGGTTCGACTGGGAGGGGACATAGCCCTTACCCGTGTCGGCGGTCAGCTCCATGTTGAGCGTCGCACCGTCGTCGAGATGGCAGATCACCAGCTCGGGGTTCATCACTTCGATGTCGCCCGAAACGGCGATGTCGCCGGCCTTCACTTCAGCCGGGCCAGTGGCCGAGAGCTGAAGCCGCTTGGGGCCTTCGCCCTGCATGCGGATCGCGATCTGCTTCACGTTGAGCACGATGTCCGTCACGTCCTCACGGACGCCGGCGAGGCTGGAAAACTCGTGAAGCACGTTCTCGATCTTGATCGACGTGACTGCGGCGCCCTGGAGCGACGAGAGCAAAACGCGGCGCAGCGCATTGCCGAGCGTAAGGCCGAAGCCGCGCTCGAGCGGCTCGGCGACGAAAGTCGATTTGCGCCTGGGATCGCCACCGGCCTTCTTTTCCAGGCCGTTAGGCTTCTTGAGTTCCTGCCAGTTCTTAGGGTTCACCGACATGGGCTTCCTCATATTTGGGCAGGACGGGGCCATCCTGCCGAGTATCTGCTGTCCGGACCGGACCCCGCCCTCGGGGCCCGCGAACCGGACAGTATTTCGAATCAGACGCGACGGCGCTTCGACGGGCGAACGCCGTTGTGCGGGATCGAAGTCACGTCGCGGATCGACGTGATCTGGAAACCGACCGCCTGCAGCGCGCGAAGCGCCGATTCGCGGCCCGAACCCGGACCCTTGACTTCGACCTCGAGGGTGCGAACGCCGTGCTCGGCGGCCTTGCGGCCGGCGTCTTCGGCGGCGACCTGGGCAGCGTAAGGCGTCGACTTGCGCGACCCCTTGAAGCCCATCATGCCCGCCGACGACCACGAAATCGCGTTGCCCTGGGCATCGGTAATCGTGATCATGGTGTTGTTGAAGGAAGCGTTCACATGGGCGACACCCGATGTGATGTTCTTGCGCTCACGACGCTTAATGCGCTGCGGTTCACGTGCCATTGCTCAGCGCTCCCTTACTTCTTCTTGCCGGCGATCGGCTTGGCCTTGCCCTTGCGGGTGCGCGCATTGGTATGCGTGCGCTGGCCACGGACCGGGAGGCCCTTGCGATGACGGAGGCCGCGATAGCAGGCGAGATCCATCAGGCGCTTGATGTTCATTGCCACCGTGCGACGAAGATCGCCTTCGACGGTGTAGCTGGCGTCGATCGCCTCGCGGATCTGCAGCACTTCCTGGTCAGACAGGTCCTGCACGCGGCGCTCGGCAGCGATGCCCAGCTTCGTCGTGATTTCCTTGGCCTTCGACTGGCCGATGCCGTGGATATACTGCAGCGCGATAACGACGCGCTTGTTGGTCGGGATGTTAACACCCGCAATACGTGCCATGAATATATTCTCCCAGCTCCACGGGGCGCCGCATGGCAGCCTGCACCCCATCTCGTAGCGTTGATCCGAAAATGCAGTGGCCCAGCGAGCGCAAAGGAGCGCCGCCGTGCAACCGGTGTTTCGGAAGATGGGCGACATATGCAGCCGCATCGGCGCTGTCAAGCGCTGCGGGCAGTTTCGCCGGAACTGGATACATACACGAACGTTGCGGGCGCGCCAAGTGGAGGCGGATCTAGCCGCGCGCCCTGGGGCCCCGCCGTGCGGCAACCACCACGGCGGCGGTGCCGAGCAGAATGGCGCCAACCATTCCTCCGATTGCGAGCAGCCCCGCCGGAGTCACCTCGACCTCGGCGGTCGCCGAGAAGCGCTCGCCGAACTGGAGCCGGGTCGCGGCGCGTTGCGGCGCGGCAAATCCGCCCGCCTGGGAGGTCGGCACGATTTGATTGTTGTTGCTCATGCTCGCTTCAACGCTCCGCGGCTGTTTTGAGGCGAGCCCATTGACCGCCGAGCACGCCGTCGACCGGTGCGGCAAGGCCGGCAAGGTCCGGCCCGCCCACGGCGTAGGTGGCGGTGAGCTCGGTGCCTGCCCCGGCGGGCTCGAGGGTGATCGTCAGCACCGCGGATACGGGCCGGGCCTGGAGCGGGCCGAGCCCGCCGACCATGCGCAGCGTGGCACCACCGGCGAGATAGACCACGCGCATATGCTCGACGCCGCCCGTAGCGGTCTTCTCGCACCAGCATCCGCCCGGGCGCGGATCGAGCACGAGATTGGCGGCACTGCCGCCATAGGTGTGCGCGGCGTCCCACCAGCGATCGGGATGGAGGAGCGTCTCCCAAACCTTGGCCGGCGGCGCGGCGACCGTCAGCTTGTGCCGGGTGGTGAAGGCCGTTTCGGAGGACTTCAGGACCTCGGCACTGACGGGAGTGGCGCCCGTCAATGCGATGGCCAGCAGGATCGTTCGCATCGCCCTCCCCTCCCGAGTCATCCCGGAGCGACGAAGCCTAGTTCGAAGCGCCGCCGCCGTCGAGGATCGCCGAGATCTGGGCGCCGACCTGGTCCATGTCCGCCATGCCGTCGACCCGCCGGACGAGCCCGCGAGTCTCGTAGAAGGGCAGGATCGGCGCGGTCTTGGCGCGATATTCGGCCATGCGCGTGCGCACCGTCTCGGCATTGTCGTCGGGGCGGCGCTTGAACTCATGGGCACCGCAGACGTCGCAGGTCTCCGCCGCTTTGGGCAGCTTGAAGCGATCGTGATAGCCCGCGCCGCATTGCGCGCAGGTGAAACGGCCGGTGACGCGATCGACCAGAGCCTCCTCGTCGACCTGCAGCTCGATGACGTAATCGAGCTGGCGGCCGCGATCCGACAGCAGGCCGTCGAGCGCCTCGGCTTGCGCGGCAGTCCGCGGATAGCCGTCGAAGATCGCGCCATTCCGGGTATCGGCCATGTCGAGCCGCTCGCCGATGATGCCCGAGACGATCGCGTCGGAGACGAGCTCTCCCGCCTCCATCACGGCCTTGGCCTTGACCCCGGTAGGCGTCCCGGCCTTGACAGCGGCGCGCAGCATGTCGCCCGTCGAGAGCTGGACCATGCCGCGTTCCGCTTCGAGGCGGCTCGCCTGGGTGCCCTTGCCCGCACCCGGAGGGCCCAACAGGATGATGTTCATGCGGCTCCCCAAAACCGTTCGTGCTGCGCGCGTCGAAGCACCGTTTTTTCAATCGTAGCGATAAGTGCCGCCCTTCGCCAAGCTCGGGGCGACGACGACCTCAGCGCATGCGGCCCTTCAGCTTCGCCTTCTTGATCAGATCGCCATATTGATGCGCGAGCAAATGCGACTGGATCTGCGTCACCGTGTCCATCGTCACGTTGACCACGATCAGCAGGCTGGTGCCGCCCATCAGGAACGGGATGCCCATCGCCGAGACCAGATATTCGGGCAGCAGGCAGATGATCGTCAGATAGGCCGCGCCGATCACGGTGATGCGGGTCAGCACGTAATCGAAATAGGTCTCGGTGTTCTTGCCGGGACGGATGCCGGGGATGAACCCGCCATGCCGCTTGAGATTGTCCGCGGTTTCTTCCGGGTTGAACACCACGGCGGTGTAGAAGAACGAGAAGAAGATGATGCCCGCGGCATAGAGCGCCATGTAGACCGGCGAGCCGTGGCGCAGCCAGGTGTTGAGGCTGATCACGAAATCGCCCCATGTGCTCTCACCCGCGGTCATGTTGCCGGCGAACTGCGTGATCGTCAGCGGCAGCAGCAGCAGCGACGAGGCGAAGATCGGAGGGATCACGCCGGCGGTGTTGAGCTTGAGCGGCAGATGGCTGCGCTCGGCCTGCACCCCGCGCGCGGTCTGGCGCTTGGGGTACTGGATCAGGATGCGGCGCTGGGCGCGCTCCATGAAGCAGATGAACAATACGATCGCGCAGACCGCGAAGAGGATCAGGATCAGGCGCAGCGGATCGATCGTGCCGGTGCGGCCGCTCTCGAACAGCTGGACGGCGGTCATCGGGAGATGCGCGACGATGCCCGCCATGATGATCAGCGAGATGCCGTTGCCGACGCCGCGGCTGGTGATTTGCTCACCGAGCCACATCAGGAACAGGGTGCCGCCGACGAGGCTGATCACCGCACCGACGCGGAACAGCAGGCCGGGTTCGATCACTGCCTGCAGGCCCTGGCTGGCGCCGAAGCTCTCGAGCCCCACCGCGATGAACCAGCCCTGGACTGCGGTGAGGCCGACGGTGCCGTAGCGGGTGTACTGGTTGAGGCGCTTGCGGCCGCTCTCGCCTTCCTTCTTGATCGCGTTGAGCGTGGGGCTCAGCGAGGTCGCGAGCTGCACCACGATCGAGGCGGTGATGTACGGCATCACCCCCAGCGCCACGACCGACATGCGATTGAGCGCGCCGCCGGTGAAGCTGTTGAAGAAATCGAGCACGCCGCCCGAGGTCTGCTGCGCGAGCAGATTGAGCTGGGTCGGGTCGACGCCGGGAAGCGGCACATAGCTGAGCAGCCGGAAGACGATCAGCGCGCCGAGGGTGAACCACAGGCGCTTCTTGAGTTCGGTCGCCTTGCCGAACTTCGACAGATTGAGGCTGGAGGCGAGTTGATCGGCTGCGGATGCCATGTGCGCGATTATCCTGGAAACCAAAGCGGCGGGAAAGCGTTCGACCGCCCCCGCCGCTCATATAAGTCCTCCGGTCCCGAGGGCAATGCGGCGCCCGCCCCCAGGCCCGTTCGCCGCGAGCTTCTACAAGCCCGGCACGAACCGAGGGCGAGGCCACGCCTCACCCTCCCGATATGTCAGCCCTGCTTGACGCCGGCCTTCTTGGCGGCAATGACCTTCTGCACCGAGCGATGCTTCGCCTTGTGCTTGTCGGCCGCGGGGACGATCTCGGGGATCGTCACCGAACCGCCGGCCTTCTCGACTGCCTCGATCGCGCTCTTCGACGCGCCGGCAACGGTGAAGTTGAGCTTGGCGGTCAGCTCGCCCTTGGCGAGGAGACGGACGCCGTTCTTGCCGCCGCGGGTGAGGCCGGCGGCGTCGAGCGCTGCCTGGTCCAGATCGGTCGCGGTGAGCTTGCCCGAATCGATCGCCTTCTGGATCGCGCCGAGATTCACTTCGGCATAGTCCTTGGCGAAGATGTTGTTGAAGCCGCGCTTCGGGATCCGCATGTGGAGCGGCATCTGGCCGCCTTCGAAGCCGGCGATCGAGACGCCTTCGCGGCTCTTCTGGCCCTTCTGGCCGCGGCCGCCGGTCTTGCCCTTGCCCGAGCCGATACCACGGCCGATGCGCATGCGGCCCTTGCGGGCGCCATCATTGTCGGTGAGTTCGTTGAGCTTCATGTCGTGCACTCGCTTTCGCTTTTGTCGCGCGGATGGAAATGGAAGCGGGGCGCATAGCGGCGGGCTGGGGATTTGTCACCCCTTATGTTGCCGCGCCGGCCTGCGGCGGCAGGTTCGGGGCCGAGCCCGGTTGACATGGTTGACGCACTTCGCGGGTTTTGTCCCCTACGCGACGGCAAGGCGACGGCGATGCGTCTGCGACGCGACACCTGTGCGTCACCGGCGCGACACTTGCGCCACAGCCGCGCGACTTGCACGCGCCACATACGCGACCCTCAGGCGACAGGATCGCGACACGCAGGGAACGGCAAGGCGACGGGGCGTTGCGCTACCGGGTGAATTGCCGCCTGAACGATCTAACGCGCAGGATCAGGCGCCGTTGATCTTCTGCCCGGCGTTATCCCCTTCGTCGGGCGACTTCTTTTTGGCCGTCTTCTTGGCACCAGCGTCAGACCCGCCGCCGCGTCCAGTGCCGAGGCTGCCACGGGCTCCGTCGCCGCCTTTGGTCGTAATCGCCCCCGGGTTACCGCCCGCGCCCTTCTGTGCCACGCTCGACCTCCATACTCGATCCCCCGGAAACTCTCCTTCCGACAGCAGGGTTCCCAGCATTTTTAATCACTTAGGTTAGATTGCAGGATCGCTGGGACGGTGCGGGAGGCTTCAGTGCGCTCCGGACACCTGGCCGTCGATACTCCAACGAAAAGGGGCGGTAGTTGCCTACCGCCCCTTCTCTATCTTGCTCGGGTAAGACGAAGGCTCAGCCCTCGACGACCTCCACCATGTGCTGCACCTTGCGGATCATGCCGCGGACCTCGGGGCTGTCCTGCAGCTCCGAGACGCGGTGCATCTTGTTGAGGCCGAGGCCGATCAGCGTTGCGCGCTGGTCGGCTTTGCGGCGGATCGGCGAACCGGTCTGCTTGATCTTGATGGTTGCCATGATCGATTACTCCGCGATCGCAGCTGCATCTGCCTCGGCGGTCTGCGAACCACCGCGGCCGATCAGATCGGCGATCTTCTTGCCGCGACGCTGCGCAACGCTCTTGGGCGAGGTCTGCTCGCCGAGCGCTTCGAAGGTGGCGCGGATCATGTTGTAGGGGTTCGACGTGCCGACCGACTTGGTCACCACATCGGCAACGCCCAGGCTCTCGAAGATGGCGCGCATCGGGCCACCCGCGATGATCCCGGTACCGGCAGGCGCCGTGCGCAGCGTCACGCGGCCGGCACCGAAATGCCCGTTACCGTCATGATGCAGCGTGCGACCTTCCTTGAGCGGA
>JASLBO010000457.1 GCA_030146605.1 Sphingomonas sp.
GAACGGCCTCTACGCCGCCATGGCCTTTACCGACGCCTGCGTGAAGGAAGGCGTGCAGCCGATCGTCGGGACGATGCTTGGGCTGGCGCGGCCGGGCGGGGAGGGGAGGGCGCTGCAGGTCGACTGGCTCGCCCTCTACGCCCAGAACGAGGCGGGATACAATAATCTGTGCGCCTTGGTGTCGGCGGCGCATCTCGACCGGCCGGTGGAGGAGGAAGCGCATGTCCGCTTCGACACGCTGGAGGGGCGCACCGAAGGGCTGATCGCGCTCACCGCCGGCGCGGAAGGGGCGCTTGCCCGCCTGCTGGCGGAGGAGCAGGCGGAAGCTGCCGGCGAGCTGCTCGGCCGGCTGCGGGCGCTGTTCCCGAACCGGCTCTACATCGAGCTGTCGCGCCGCGGCGACGCGGTGGAGGAGCAGGCCGAAGAACGGCTGATCGAACTCGCTTACGCCCGCGATCTGCCGCTCGTCGCCACCAATCCCGCCCGCTATGCGGAAGCGCATTTCCACCAGGCGCACGATGCCATGCTGTGCATCGCCCAATCGAGCCAGATCGACCGCGACGACCGCAGGAAGTCGTCGCCCGAGGCGTGGATGAAGCCCGCCGCCGAGATGCGGCGGCTTTTCGAGGACCTGCCCGAGGCGATCGAGAACACGGCCATGATCGCCAAGCGCTGCGCGATCGGCGCGCCCAAGCGCAAGCCGATCCTGCCCAGTGTCGCAGGCGATCTCGAGGGCGAGGCGAACCAGCTGCGCGCCGATGCGCACGCCGGCCTGGAGGCGCGGCTGTCGCAATACGAGAGCCTCTCCGTGGAGCAGCGCAAGGCCTATTTCGACCGGCTCGCCTACGAGGTGGACATCATCGTCGGGATGGGCTTCCCCGGTTATTTCCTGATCGTCGCCGACTTCATCAAGTGGGCGAAGGAGAATGACATTCCGGTGGGCCCCGGCCGCGGCTCGGGTGCCGGGTCCGTGGTCGCCTGGGCGCTGACCATCACCGATCTCGATCCGCTCCGGCTCGGGCTGCTGTTCGAACGCTTCCTCAATCCCGAACGCGTGTCGATGCCCGATTTCGACATCGACTTCTGCGAAACCCGGCGCGGGGAGGTGATCCGCTACGTCCAGGAGAAATATGGCCGCGACACCGTCGCGCAGATCATCACCTTCGGGACGATGAAGGCGCGCGCCGTGCTCAAGGACGTCGGCCGGGTGCTCCAGATGAGCTACGGCCAGGTCGATCGCCTCGCCAAGCAGATCCCCAACCACCCGACCGATCCGTGGACGCTCAAGCGCACGCTCGACGGCGTCAGCGAGTTCCACACCGAGTACAAGCAGCACGCCGACGTCCGCCGTCTCGTCGATCTGTCGATGCGGCTCGAAGGCCTGCCGCGCCACAGCTCGACCCACGCCGCCGGCGTGGTGATCGGCGATCGCCCGCTCGCCGAGCTCGTCCCGCTTTATCGCGATCCGCGCTCGGACATGCCGGTCACCCAGTTCGACATGAAATATGTCGAGGGCGCGGGGCTGGTGAAGTTCGACTTTCTCGGCCTCAAAACGCTGTCGGTTTTGAAGAAAGCCGTCGAACTTCTCGCCGATCGCGGCCTCGAAGTCGATCTCGACACGCTCTTGTGGGACGACCCTGAAGTCTACGATCTCCTCCAGCGCGGCGACACCGTCGGCGTGTTCCAGCTCGAATCCGAAGGCATGCGGCGTACTCTCACGGCGGTCCGCCCCACCAATTTCGGCGACATTATCGCGCTGGTCTCGCTCTATCGCCCGGGCCCGATGGACAACATCCCGAGCTTCGGTCACCGCAAGGGTGGCCGCGAGGAGATCGTCTATCCGCACGAGGCGCTCGAGCCGATCCTGAAGGAGACCTACGGGATCTTCGTCTATCAGGAACAGGTGATGCAGGCCGCGCAGATCCTCGCGGGCTACAGCCTCGGCGGCGCCGACATGCTCCGCCGCGCGATGGGCAAGAAGATCAAGGCCGAGATGGACCAGCAGCGCGCGATCTTCGTCGAAGGCTGCGCGAAGGTGAACGGGATCAAGCCCGCCAAGGCCAACGAGTTGTTCGACTTGATCGACAAATTCGCCGGCTACGGCTTCAACAAGTCCCACGCCGCGGCCTATGCGCTGCTCGCGTATCAGACCGCGTGGCTCAAGACCCACCACCCGCACGAATTCTTCGCCGCGTCGATGGCGTACGACATCCATCAGACCGACAAGCTCGCCATCTTCGCCGATGACATGAACCGGCTCAAGATCGAGTGCCTGCCGCCCGATATCAACGCCAGCCTCGCCGACTTCCATGTCGAGAAGCACCATGACGGCCTTGCGGTGCGCTATGCGCTCGGCGCGCTCAAAGGCGTCGGCGAACGCGCCATGGAACTCTTGATCGAGGAGCGCGAAGCCAAGGGCCGCTTCAAATCGCTCGACGATTTCGCCAAGCGGGTCGATCCACGCCTGCTCAACAAGCGCCAGCTCGAGACCCTTGCCGCGGCGGGCGCGTTCGACGGGATCGAGCCCAACCGGGCCGGGGTCCATGCCGCGGCCGAGACGATCCTCGCGGTCGCCCAGCGCACGCATGAGAGCCGGACGAGCGGGCAGGGCGGCCTGTTCGGCGAGGCGGAGCCCAGCGGCGGCGCGATCAATCTGCCGCGCAGCGCGAACTGGTCGCTCGCCGACAAGATCGCCGCCGAAAAGGATGCGTTCGGCTATTATTTCTCGGCGCACCCGCTCGATCGCTACGGCCATCTGGTGCGCAGTCAGGGCGCCCGCGAAATCGCCAGCCTCGGCGAAGTCTCGATTCCCGACGGCGGCCGGGTAGGCGCGACGATCGCCGCGTTGATCGAGGACGCGCGCTGGCGCACTTCGGCGCGCGGCAACCGCTACATGATGGCGACGATCTCGGACACCAGCGGCCAGGTGATCGCCAGCTGCTTCGACGAGTTCGCCGCGAAGGACATGGAGGATGCGGCGCGCGAAGGCGGCTGCGCCCTGCTCACCGTCGAGCTCGACAAGCGCGCCGGCGAGGACACCCCGCGCGTGTCGATCAAGCGCGTCCAGCCGTTCGAGAGCATCGCCAACACCGCGCGCCTGATCGTCGACCTCGAGGTCAGCGACGCGGGCGTCCTGCCGCGTCTGGCCGAGCTGATCGGCAGCGAGCGCGGCGGGCGCAGCACGGTGCGGATCTGGGCGCCGTTCGGGCCCCAGGGCCAGGCCGAACTGGTGATCGGCCGCAACTTCCGCATCGACGAGGAAATGGTCGAGCGCATCCGGGGCCTGCCGGGGATTGCGAAAGCGGTGTTCGGCAAGCCCGAAGTGACGCTCGCGGCTGCTGCCTGAACCCTCCCTCGCCGGAGGAGGATTTCCAGCCCTCGACTTGGCCGTGTCCGCCGCTTACCCTCGCGCAAAAGCCAAAGAGCTGGAGAGAGCGATGCTGGGTGGAATGCAGGATTTCGAGCTGCGCGTGATGCGCCTGCTCGATCACGCCGCGCGCGAGCATGGGCCGCGCGAGATCGTCACGCGCTGGGCCGACGGCAGCGAGACCCGCACCGACTGGGCAGGGATCGCCCGCGATTCCCGTAAACTGGCGCAGGCGCTCGAGCGCCTCGGCGTCGAGCCTGGAGACCGTGTCGCGACGCTCGGCATGAACCACAGCCGGCATCTCGTCGCATGGTACGGCACGATCGGCATGGGCGGCGTCATCCACACGATCAACCCGCGGCTGTTCGAAGACCAGCTCGCCTTCATCGCCAACCACGCCGAGGATCAGGTCCTGTTCTACGACAAGGCGTTCCAGGCCGTAGTCGACAAGCTGAAGCCGCAATGGACCACGATCCGGCATTATATCTGCTTCGACGACGGCGGCTTCGAGGCGCTGATTGCTCCCGAGACCGGCGCCTATGCCTGGGTCGAGGGCAGCGAGCGCGAGCCATGCATGCTCTGCTATACCAGCGGCACCACCGGCAATCCCAAGGGCGTGCTCTATACCCACCGCTCGACGGTGATCCACGCGATCACCGAGCTCCAGCCCGCCGAATTCGACCTTTCCACCCAGTCGGTCGCGATGCCGATCGTGCCGATGTTCCACGCAGTCGGCTGGGGACTGCCCTTCGCCGGCGCCGCGGTCGGCGTGAAGTTCGTCTTCTCGGCGGTCAACGAGCCCCGAATCCTCTGCGAGCTGATGAACCGCGAGAAGGTGACGCACAGCGCCGGCGTGCCGACCGTCTGGTTCGCGATGTTCCAGTATATGGACGCCACCGGCGCCGCGCCCAAGCATCTGAAGATCGTCACGATCGGCGGCTCGGCGGCGCCGCGCGCGATGATCGAGCGGCTGATGCGGATGGGCGTCCGCGTCAACCACGCCTGGGGAATGACCGAGACCTCGCCGATCGGCACAATGGGGGCGCCTTCGCACGATTGGGACGAATTGAGCTTCGAGGCGCAGGTCGATCAGGTCTCCAAGCAGGGCAAGGTGCCTTTCGGGGTCGAGCTGCGCATCGTGAACGACGAAGGAGCCGAGCTGCCCCGCGACGGCGCGAGCTCGGGCCGGCTGCAGGTCCGCGGCCCCTGGGTGATCAAGCAATATTTTGGCGAGGAGCAGCTCGCGGTCGATCCCGACAATTGGTTCGACACCGGCGATGTCGCGATGCTCCACCCCGACGGCACGATGCAGATCACCGATCGCGCCAAGGATGTGATCAAGTCGGGCGGCGAGTGGATCAGTTCGGTCGAGCTCGAGAATGCCGCGGTCGGCTGCAAAGGCGTCGCCGAGGCCGCGGCGATCGGAGTCCATCACCCCAAATGGGAGGAGCGGCCGATCCTGCTCGTGGTGCGCAAGCCCGATACCGAGGTGAGCGTCGCCGAGATCCAAGCGCATCTCGAGCAGCACGTCGCCAGATGGTGGCTGCCCGACGAAATCCACTTCGTCGAGGCGCTTCCCCACACCGCCACGGGCAAGCTCCTCAAGACCGCGATCCGCGCGCAGTACAAGGACTTCAAGCTCGCCGCGGCGTGATCGACACGGCTCGGCGCTGCGAACAACCATAAGGAGGATGCGCATGGCGAGGATGAGCGGGCTGCTGTGCCTGCTGGTGGCTTTGTGTCTCGGGGGCACCGCGGCGGCGCAGCAGAAGCCGCATTGGGTGGCGAGCTGGGCGACGTCGCAGATGGTGCCCACCGGCGAGAATGTCGCCCCCGCGGAGGACCTCACCGACGCCACGATTCGCCAGATCGTACGCATCTCGATCGGCGGCAAACGGCTGCGCGTCCGCCTGTCGAACGCCTTCGGCACCGGCCCGCTGGTGATCCACGCCGCCGGGGTGGCGTTGTCAGCCGACAATGCAAGCTCGCGCATTATCCCCGCGAGCGCGCGCACGCTGCGCTTCGGGGGCGCGCCTGCCGTAACGATCCCCGCGGGCGCCGATTATCTCTCCGATCCTGTCGAGCTTCCGGTCGCCGCCGGTGCCGATCTCGCGATCACGCTCCATCTGCCGGCGGCGCCCGTTCAGCAGACCGGCCATCCGGGCGCGCGGGCGCACAGCCATTTCGCCCGCGGCCAGCAGGTCATGGCCGAGGCGCTCGCAGGCGCGAAGACTGCGACCCGCTGGTATGTGATCGGTGGAGTCGAGGTCGATGCGCCCGGCGCGGGCGCGCTGGTGATCCTCGGCGATTCGATTACCGATGGGTACGGCGTCCAGCCCAACACCAATGCCCGCT
>JASLBO010000531.1 GCA_030146605.1 Sphingomonas sp.
GGCTTTGGTGTTGGCCGCCGGGGCACCCTGACGGAATACCTGGATCGCCCAGCGCCAGTTCTGCGCGGTCGGGTATTCGGTGATGAACCGCTTGAGCCAATCCGCGGTCGCGGCGCGATCGCCGCCTGCATTCACCCGCGAGATCACGAACTTGTACCAGTCGACCGGCGGCTTGCGCCCGGCTGTCTTGCTGGCCTCGATCGCGCGGTTCACCTCGGCGATCGACTCGGCGTTCTTGCCGGTCGCGGCATAGGCGTTGGCGAGCAGCACCGGCAGATCGGCCTCGGTCGAGCCGAGCTGACGCGCCTTGAGCAGCGCCGGGATCGCCTCGGCCGACTTCTTCTGTTTGATCAGTTCCGCGCCGAGCATGTAATTGTACAGCCCGCCATAGACGTTGACCCGGTCGGCCGGCGTCCGCGGGTTGCTGGCAAGCAGGCCCAGCGCCTGCATCTGGCCAGCTTCGTTCTTGCGCTCGAGCTCGAGCAGAAGGCGAAGATAGGTCGAATAATATTTTTCGTCGTCGTTCTTGGCGAGCGCCTCGGCGGCAGTGATCTGGGTATCCGCGGTGGCGAGATCCTTCGCCTTGAGCGCGACATCGGCCGCGGCGGCCGGCTTGCGGAACTCGTCGCTGACCTTGAGTTCAGGCGCGGCAGCCTTGTCGGCCTTCTGCGCGAACGCCGGGGCGGCGCCCACCGTACCCAGCGTCAGCGCAGCGGCTAGCGCGAGCTTCGAAACGAACGTCATGTACAACTCTCCTCGTGGGAACGGCATACGGTTTGGCGGTCCTCTAAATGCACGCCGCGGACCGTTCAAGCGCATGCGTTTGACTTCGCGATGGCAAGCGCGTCCTGAACGACGATTGAACGCTCCTGGCGTTCCACGCTGGCGGCGCGCGCGGAAAAGCGCTCAGGCGAGGATCTTCAATCCGGGAACTCGCCTCACGCTGACGATGCTCACGGCCGGCTGCGCAGTCGCGGGACTATAGCAAACCGCGTCCTCCCGCGCGCGTACGCGCGAGCGCGCGGGCTTGGCAGGTGGTATCGGGCGCGCTAGAGCCATCGTAACGTCACAAACTCCGAAAGCGCGATCCTTTGACCGACGAGACCCTCCTCGCCGACCCTTCCGATATTACCCCGATCTCGATCGTCGACGAGATGAAGACCTCGTACCTGGATTACGCGATGAGCGTGATCGTGGCGCGCGCATTGCCCGACGTTCGCGACGGCCTGAAGCCGGTGCACCGCCGCATCCTCTACGCCGCCCAGGAGGGTGGCTATGTCGCGGGGCGGCCGTATCGCAAGTCGGCGCGCCTGGTCGGCGACGTGATGGGTAAATACCACCCGCACGGTGACAGCTCGATCTACGACGCGATGGCGCGCATGGCCCAAGATTGGGCGATGCGGGTGCCGCTGATCGACGGCCAGGGCAATTTCGGCTCGATGGATCCCGATCCCCCCGCGGCGATGCGCTACACCGAGGCACGGCTCGCCAAGGTCGCCTCGGCGCTGCTCGACGATATCGACAAGGATACGGTCGATTTCCAAGACAATTATGACGGTTCGGAAAGCGAGCCGACGGTCCTTCCCGCGCGCTATCCCAATTTGCTGGTCAACGGCGCCGGCGGCATCGCGGTGGGCATGGCCACCAACATTCCGCCGCACAATCTCGGCGAAGTAATCGACGCCTGCCTGGCGTATATCGAGAACGGCGCGATCACGATCGAGGAACTGATCGAAATCGTCCCCGGCCCCGATTTCCCGACCGGCGGGATCATCCTCGGCCGCTCGGGCTGCCGCAGCGCCTACCAGACCGGACGCGGCTCGATCATGGTTCGCAGCCGCCATAAGACCGAGCAACGCGGCGAGCGGCGTTCGATCGTGCTCACCGAAATTCCCTACCAGCAGGGCAAGAACGCGCTGGTCGAGAAGATCGCCGAGGCCGCCAAGGAAAAGCGCATCGAGGGCGTCAGCGACATTCGCGACGAATCGAACCGCGAAGGCGTGCGCATCGTCATCGACCTCAAGCGCGACGCCACCCCCGAAGTCGTGCTCAATCAGTTGTGGCGCAACACCCCGGCCCAGTCGAGCTTCCCGGCCAACATGCTCGCGATCCGCGGCGGCCGCCCCGAATTGCTCAATCTGCGCGACATCATCGAGGCGTTCGTCAAGTTCCGCGAGGAAGTGATCACACGGCGCTCGAAGTTCGAGCTCGCCAAGGCGCGCGACCGTGCGCACATCTTGCTCGGGCTGGTGATCGCGGTCACCAATCTCGACGAAGTGGTGAAGATCATCCGCAGCTCGCCGAGCCCGGCGGTCGCACGGGATCGCTTGCTTACGCGCGAATGGCCGATCGCCGAGATCGTGTCGTACATCCGCCTGGTCGAAGCGATCGACACCGAAGTGACAGGCGACAGCTATCGCCTGAGCGAAGTCCAGGTCCGGGCGATCCTCGACCTGCGCCTGCATCGCCTCACTGCGCTCGGCCGCGACGAGATCGGCGATGAACTCGCGAAGCTGGCCGAGACGATCGCCGAGTTGCTGGAGATTCTCGGCAATCGCGCCAAGCTCTACGAAGTCATCGTCGCCGAGCTGACTGCGGTCCGCGACGCCTATGCGACACCGCGCCGTACCGAGATCGCCGCCGCTGCGGACGGGATCGAGGACGAGGATCTGATCGAGCGTGAGGACATGGTCGTCACCGTGACCATGGAAGGCTATATCAAGCGCACCCCGCTCGACACCTTCCGTGCGCAGGCCAAGGGCGGCAAGGGCCGCGCCGGCATGGCGA
Source organism: Sphingomonas sp. (assembly GCA_030146605.1). GTDB lineage: Bacteria > Pseudomonadota > Alphaproteobacteria > Sphingomonadales > Sphingomonadaceae > Sphingomonas. The sequence continues at coordinate 2,788 of JASLBO010000531.1, forward strand.
CCAAGGACGAGGATGCGGTGACGCATCTGTTTGTCACCTCGACGCATACGCCGGTTTTGTTCTTCTCGACCGCAGGCAAGGTCTATCGGATGAAGGTCTGGCGCCTGCCCGAGGGCGGCCCGGCTACCCGCGGACGGCCGATGGTCAATCTGCTGCCGCTGGCCAATGGCGAGACAATCTCGACGGTGCTCCCGCTCCCCGAGGACGAAGCGACCTGGGGCGATCTCCACGTTATGTTCGCCACCGCCAAGGGTTCGGTGCGCCGCAACTCGATGGACGCGTTCGCCAATATCCGCACCAACGGCAAGATCGCGATGCGGTTCGAGGAAGGATCGGAAGACCGGCTGATCGGCGTGTCGCTGCTCACCGAGGATAACGACGTCCTGCTCGCGACCAAGCAGGGCAAGGCGATCCGCTTCGCGTCGACCGACGTGCGCGAGTTCCAGAGCCGCGATTCGACCGGTGTGCGCGGCGCGCGGCTGGCCGAGGGCGACGAGGTCATCTCGCTTTCGGTGCTCCGCGGCTTCGCGGCTACCCCGCAGGAACGCGAGGACTATCTGAAGGCGGCACCGTGGAAGGAAGGCGAGCGCGAAGTCACGCTGTCCGCCGAGCGGATGGCCGAGTTCGAGGCGGCAGAGGAGTTCATCCTCACCGTTACGGCGAACGGTTTCGGCAAGCGCACCTCGGCCTATGAATATCGCCGCACCAACCGCGGCGGCCAAGGCATCACCAATATAAACCTCAAGGACGAGTTTGCCGCCCGTAATGGACCGGTCATTGCCAGCTTCCCGGCCAAGCTTGGCGAGCAGATCATGCTGGTCACCGATCAGGCGAAGCTCATACGGATGAG
>JASLBO010000571.1 GCA_030146605.1 Sphingomonas sp.
AGAATTGCAGCCACTCCGTCTATGTCGCAGTGGATGGGCCCGTTACCGTCACGCGCTCGCGGTTCGAACGCGGCACCGGCGGCCATTATGTGAAGCTCCGCGCGCGCCAGGTTCAGATCACCGGAAACAGCTTCGACGACAGCGCCGGCAAAAAGACCAACTACATGATCGACCTGTCCGAAGGCGGCACCGGGCTGATCGCGCGCAACACCTTCGTCCAGGGCAAGAGCAAGGACAATCATTCTGGGCTTATCGTCGTGGCGGCCGAGGGGCGGACCTATCCTTCGGCCGGTCTGCGCGTGGAGGATAATGTCGCCAGCATGGCCCCCGGCGCGCCGCCCAGCCCGGCGTTCGTCGCGGACCTCAGCGGCTCGACGATCGAGCTTTCGGGCAACCGGCTCTCCGGCATGCGCGCGTTCGAGCGGCGGTAACTCCTTGTCCACCTTGTGGGAGAAGGAAAAAAGAGCAGCTCGCAATGTAGGATTTCCTGTGCGAGGCTCTCCACCTCGCTCTTTGAACCGTCGAAACCCCTCCGCGCTCAACGATCGATTATTACCGGCCAACGCAATTAAATTGCCGATTCACCGTGCAAACCGTGAAACTTGATCCGCCAAATCCTACAGGCAGGTACTTCCCGCCCCCGAATCGAGATCCAGACACCGCCCATCGATCGGCACCGGCACCTTCACCCCAATCAGCGCGGCCAGCGTCGGCGCGATGTCCACCGTCTCCACCGACAATGGCTGCTCGAACCCGGTCATGCCCTTGCGCCAGAACAGGATCGGCACGCGCCGGTCATAGTCCCAGAAACTGCCATGCGTCGCGACATAGCCGGGCCCGGGGCTGGCGATCGGCGTCACCCGCGGCTTGAGCGCGACGACCAGATCGCCCGAACGCGAAGGTTCGTAGGACTGGCGCGCGCGCTCGGCCAGGCTCCACGTCTCAGGGGGCCCCTTGGGCGCCGCCGTGGCTTCGATCTGCGCGCGGGTGAGCACCGTCTGCACTTGCGGATGCGCCGAATAGAGCCGGATCGCCTCCGCCTGCACCGCGGCGCGCTGCACTTTGGTGAGCTTCGGATCGAAATAGACGTCGCCGGCCGTGCTGCCGACCAGCGTGCGCCCCGCAATCCCAAGCTTCGCCGCGATCGCCTGGCCGATGGCGGTCGCCGACAGCGCGGGATCGACACGCGCGGCCGTGGGCGCGGCATGGTCGCGGTTGCGCTCGGGAAGGTCGTGGCCGCCATGATCCGCCGTCAGCGCCACGGCATAATCGACCCCGGTCCGGTCGAGCATCGCGAACAGCTTGCCGAGCGCCTGGTCGAGCGCCTGCATCTGGAGGCACATCTCGCTGCCTTCGGTGCCTAGGCCGTGGCCGACATAATCGGTGGCGGAGGCGCCGAGGATGAGCAGATCGGTGTGCGCGCCTTGCCCGAGCTTCATGTCGGTGGCGAGCCCGGCGCCGAGCGCGAGGACCGCCTCGTCGAACTCGGGCGAAGCGCGGAAGGCGCGGACGTCGCCGGCGGCGCGCGCGAACCGCCCGTCGCCGACCGACAAGGTCGGTGTCACCGCGATCGCCCGGCTGCGCGCCCGGCAGAAAGGCGTCAGCTCCATCGGCTCCTGCGCCTCGGCGAGCCGCCCGGTGACGCTGGCATTCACGCGCGTCACCATCGCCGGCTCGGCGCGGCCGGCATAGGATACGAAGCCCTTGCCGCCCCACCACCAGAGTTCGTCGACCTTGTGCCCGCCCATCATCACCGCGGCGCGGTCCTTGCCGGCGACCGAGACGACACGGGATGCGGGATCGGCGAGCTTCATCCACTCGCCCAATGTCGACACCTTCAGATGCTTGTCCGAGACGGTGTAACTGGTCGAGGTGCTGCCGGGAACGCTCTCGTCTTCGGCACAATAGACCGTCTTGTCCTCGCGCGGTGCCGAGAAGTCGGTCCAGTCATTGGCGACGATCCCCGTCCGCGCCGGCCGCGCCCCGCTGAGGATCGTCGAATGGCCCGGACAGGTCTCGGTCGCGGCGTGGCCCTGATAGCCGGAAGGGAACACCGCGCCCGACAGCAACCGCGCAAAACCTTCGCGAAACTGGTTGCGATATTCGGCGAACAGGTCCGCCGAGAGCTGGTCGACCGAGATCACCACGATCAGCCTGGGCGGCGCGGCGGCCGGCGCCTGCTGGGCAGCCGCGGGCGTGGCGGCGAGCAGCGCGAGCGCTGCGGGAAGAGCGAACTTCATTGCGGAGCCGACTCCAGTCGAGGATTATGCGCCCAGCTATTGTCGATCGGTCGATCCTGGGCAAGGACAGCGCATGGTGTGGATTCGTTTCGTGCTGATGTCGCTCGCGCTGTGGCTCGCGGCTGGCCCCGCCGCGGCGCAGGACAAGGGCCCGCACGTCCGGATCGAACTGGTCGCCGAGACCGATCGGCCGGCGCCGGGAAGCGAGGTCACCCTCGCCTTCGCCTCCACGCCCGAGCCGGGCTGGCATGCCTATTGGGAGAATCCGGGCGATGCGGGGCTTCCGGCCAGG
>JASLBO010000588.1 GCA_030146605.1 Sphingomonas sp.
AGCGCCGCGTTGCGTCCCTTTGTCACCGCGTTCAGAAATTCGACAAGACCGTAGCGATCGTCGCGATAATCATCGATGACCAATTTCGGCCCCTGATCTCCCGAGCGCAAGAAGATTTCGCTCTCCTCCGGGCACTCGTCCAGCCGGGCCAGGCTGCGGAAGCCGCCGGTGTTGCAAACGCCGAGGAATTTACCCTCGACCGTCTTTAGTCCCTGCTTTTGGAGGATGGGCGATGCGCCCTGAGCGCATATAATCAGGCACTCGCCTTCCCCGGTCTCCGAGAAGCCTAGGGGTAGTTTGATTTCCTCGTCGAGCACGAAGCTGTCGAAATTCGCACGATCAGCGACGCGCGCGTCAGCGCCTCCCAAGGCCGCCAGGCGGAGGGCGCCAAGGGCTTCCGACCAGACCGTGGCCGGCGGCAACGCGTCGGCATCATCGCCCAAGGCGGCGATCAGCTCCTGCCGGGCTCCCTGAGGCGTATGGTGCAGGGACACGATCATTCGCAGCACAACGACGAGCACGTTATGGTGCAGGCCGGCGCCGGCGCCGTTTACGGTGAAGCCATCGTCGCGCCACGCGACCGATATCGTCGCCTGTGACCGCACGTCCATGTGACACCACGCAAAGAAGCCGGCCTTCACTAGTGCGTTCAGCTCCTTGAAGGCATCCCGTACCACCGCCCGGTCCTCCTGGCCGGCATATGCGGACGTGAAGACAGCCTCCACCGCGAATCGCGTCAGATAGAGCGGCAACTGACGAGGGACCTCGGTCAACAGCATGGCGAGCGGTGTTTCCTCCATAGGACGCGGTTCTCCTGAACGATGAATCACCGGGACCGGGATGCGGGATTGCCGGGGCTGGTCGCGGCGGCCGACGATGACAGCGGTTCGTCTTGGACCCAGCGCGACTCCATGCGGGCATTTGCGCCCGAGACACTGGAGACTTCGGTGCTGATCTTGTCGCGCACTTGCGGATCTCCGCCACCTCGATGCCAGTAATATGTTGTGACCGATCCGGACGCGAACGCATCAGCCGGTGAACCGAAGCGTCTGCGCAGACCTGCCGCAAACGCCTTGCTGTTCCTCAAATTCTCTTCGGAACTGAGGAACGCCACTCGTTTGTCGAAGAAATAGGCATCAGCAAGTCGGCGTCCTTCGGCCAGGTCGAGGAACTGCAGGATCACACGAAACGGCCGGCGAGCTGACGCATAACAGGACGAGCGCTCGCCCTTATAAAGTGGGCTTTGAAGAAGGTCTTCCTTCGAGCTGCAGCGTACCTGCGCATAGTCGCCCGCACGCAGCGCCGCTTCGACCTGCTCTGGTCCCATCAAAGGCGCGACCCCTTCGATCTCGGCACCGCTCCAGTCGGGCCTTGAACGCTGTGGCTCCGCTGGCTCGCGATCGCAGCCGGCCAGTGTGACCGTGATGCTCAAGAGCCAGGCCGATCGGATCACCATGCACCTCCAACATTGCGCTTACGGTGGGAAAGTTACCCGATGAAGGCTGTGCGTTGATAGGACGCCAGAGCAGCTGCGCCCGCTCCAGCGCGCTCCCGGAACGGCTCATGGCGGCGCCCCCCTCTAGAGCCCCCAGCTCTTGCGATTTGGGAGTTTGCCGATTGTCGAGGCCGTCAGCACGTCGCCTCGCCGCCATGGGCGGCCTATTTGCCGGAGTTTCACCCGCTCGAATGCGGTGAGAAGGGCCGCGTCATCCGCACGCGCCTATGTCGGATAGGCGCGCGGACCTACTCAGCCGCACAAGGTGAGGTTGCGACCTCCGAAGAGCTGTCATTCATGTTGCAGCAACCGCACATCGTATACTCAGGTGCATGAAGTTCATCACTCTCAATCGCGCGTCCGCCTTCCCGCTGATCTAAGCGGGCCGGTTTCGGCTCACCCGGCGGCTCTGCCGCCCGATGACACACGCCTTTTTGAGAGACATCATGCGAACCCACTCAGAACCTGCTCTCAGCGCAGATGACATCGCCTTGTTCGTGCGCGACGGCTTCGTCCGATTCGATGACGCCTTTAGCACGCACACCGCAGAGCAAGCGCGCGCGATCCTGTGGAAGGCCACCGGATGCGACCCTGATGATCGCTCCACATGGAGCCGACCGGTGGTGCGCCTGGACCAGTTCGGCCAAGCCCCGTTCCGGGAGGCGGCGAATACGCCGAAGCTGCACGAAGCCTTCGACCAGCTCGTGGGACCTGGCCGGTGGTGCCCTCGTGACAGCCTTGGCACCTTTCCGGTCCGCTTCCCGTCCGAGGATGCGCCTGGCGACGATGGCTGGCATATCGATGTCAGTTTCGGACACGAACACCCTGACTTCATGGAGTGGCGAGCCAATGTGAGCAGCAAGGGACGAGCCTTGCTGATGCTGTTCCTGTTCTCGGACGTCAGTGCCAATGACGCGCCCACCCGCATCCGTGTCGGCTCGCATATCGACGTGGCCAGGAAACTCGCACCCGCAGGTGAAGTTGGCCTAACCCTGCGCGAACTTGCCGCCGATGGGTTCGCCGGCTCGGCGAAGCGACGAGAGGAACTGGCCCTGGGAAAGGCTGGCACTGTGTATTTGTGCCATCCTTTCCTTGTGCACGCCGCACAACGGCATCGGGGAGTAGCGCCACGCTTTATGGCTCAGCCTCCCCTGATGCCGCGTGAGCCCATCTCTTTGTGCCGGACGGACGGAGACTATTCGCCAGTCGAGCAGGCGATCTTGAACGCGATCTCGCGCCCGAGAGCGTAGAGACCTGATCGGCCCGTCTGCTTTCCATACTTGAGGGCGAAAAGCGGACGGGCCGGAATCCACCCTATTCTGTTCTCTAATGGGTCAAGGTCTGGCTGCTCGGTCCTGAGCGGATAGGTGCCTTTGGGTGCCTGTGTTCTCTGCGTGCTCGAAGTCGGCACTTGATGGGGTCAGCTGGGTGCAGTGTGGCTTGGTTGAAGACGCAGTCGGCCGCGTGGCCGCATGCTACACAATCGGCGCCATCATCTGCTCCCTCCCTCGGGCGTTGCTCCCGCTCGGGAGCTCGGTGCGGCCTCTTGTCTTGTTATCGGTAAAGATCAGGCTGGCTGGAATTCGGTGCCGTGCCGAAGCATGGCGTGCATGAT
>JASLBO010000016.1 GCA_030146605.1 Sphingomonas sp.
AAGCTCGCGGTGCGCGAGCTTCATCGGGATGGAACGCTCGGCGCTGCACCGCAAATTGAAGCTGCTGGGTATCACGGAGACGCGCGAGGAATAGGTTGGACGCGCGCGCTCCGAACCAATAGACTGCAGGCTCCGCGCCGAGGTGGCGCGGCATTCCGACGCCGGGAACCGGCGCGACGCGGGACAGAGCCCGCCAAGAATAGAAGGAAACAACCATGGCCGAGAAGCAGACCTCGCTTCAGGACCTTTTCCTCAACTCGCTTCGGCGCTCCAAGGTGCCGGTGACGATGTTCCTCGTGAAGGGCGTCAAGCTCCAGGGGATCGTCACCTGGTTCGATAATTTCTCGGTGCTGCTCCGCCGCGACGGCCAGTCGCAGCTGATCTACAAGCACGCCATCTCGACGATCATGCCCGCCGGTCCGGTGGACCTCGCCGCGCTTCTCGAAGCGGCCGGAGAGTTCCAGCACAAGAACCCGGTTTTGCAGGAGATTTTCCTCAACGCCGTGCGCAAGCAGCAAGAAAACGTGACGATGTTCCTCGTCAATGGCGTCATGCTCCAAGGCCAGATCGCCGCGTTCGACCTGTTCTGCATGCTGCTTCAGCGCGAGGGCATGGCGCAATTGGTGTACAAGCACGCCGTGTCGACGATCCAGCCGGCGCACCCGCTCAACCTCGCCGAGGAAACAACGGCGCCCGACGGCGATTGAGCATCTATGTCCAGTGGTTTTGATCGCGATGCCGACGAATTCGCCCGCGGTGCGCGCGCGATTGTCGTCTATCCCGAAATGGGCGCCAGCTCGCGCGACGCCGATGCGCGCCTCGAAGAGACGGCGGGGCTCGCCGCCGCGATCGGGGTCGAGGTGCAGGCAAAATTGTCGGTCAAGCTGCGACAGCCCAAGCCGGGAACCCTGATCGGATCAGGGCAGGTCGAAGCAATCGCTGAAACCGTTAGAGATCAAGAGCTTCAGCTCGCTGTCTTCGACGCAGCCTTAACACCGGTGCAGCAGCGCAATCTCGAGACCGCGCTCAAATGCAAGGTGATCGACCGTACCGGGCTGATCCTCGAGATCTTCGGCGAGCGCGCGCGCACCGCCGAGGGACGGCTGCAGGTCGAGCTCGCACATCTCGATTACCAGGCGGGCCGGCTGGTGCGCAGCTGGACCCATCTCGAGCGCCAGCGCGGCGGCTTCGGCTTTCTCGGCGGCCCGGGCGAAACCCAGATCGAGGCCGATCGCCGGCTGATCCGCGACCGTATGGCGCGGCTCAAGAAGGAACTCGACCAGGTCAGCCGCACCCGGACGCTCCACCGCGACCGGCGCCAGCGCGCGCCATGGCCGGTGATTGCGCTGGTCGGCTATACCAACGCAGGAAAGTCTACGCTTTTCAATAGGTTAACTGGTTCTGACGTCATGGCGGAGAACCTCCTGTTCGCAACGCTCGACCCGACCTTGCGGCAAATCTCGCTCCCCGGACTCGACAAGGCGATCCTGTCGGACACGGTCGGCTTCGTGTCCGAGCTGCCGACCCAACTCGTCGCCGCGTTCAAGGCGACGCTCGAGGAGGTGGTGTCGGCCGATCTGCTGATCCATGTCCGCGACATCGCGCATCCCGACAGCGAGGCGCAGCGCGCCGATGTCGAGAAGGTGCTGGGCGAGATCGGCGTCGCCGAGACGACGCCGCGCTTCGAGGCGTGGAACAAGCTCGATTTGCTCGACGCCGAGCGCCGCGAACAATTGCTCGAGGACGCCGGCAGGCGCGAGGACGTCAAGCCGATCTCGGCATCGACCGGGGAGGGCATGGACATGCTGATCGCCGCGGTCGCCGCGCGACTCACCGCGGCGCACAGGCGCTACACGGTCACATTGCCCGCAGGCGACGGGGCGGGGGCCGCATGGCTCCACCAGCATGGCGAAGTGATCGAGCAGCGGATCGAGAACGACGAGGCGGCGTATGAAGTGCGGATGGCGCCGGGCGATTACGAGCGGTTTCTGACGCGCCAGGGCTGAACGCGGACGCTGCGGAACCGGGAATACCGGTTTTGGGGTGCGCGGGGCAGTTGTGCTCTCGGGCGGGGGGAACGCGGAACAAGGTGTCGCCGAAGTTGACACGGCCGCGTGGGGGACGTTCCGCGTTTGCGGCCAGATCGTCGCAACCGAAGCCGGGATATTGTGCGGGCAGGGGTGGCGCCTGCCGCCTGAGGTCCCGGCGTTCGCCGGGAGGACGGAAAAGGCGCAGGTTCACGGGTTCAAAGAGCGTGCGGCGGTTCGGCCGTCGCGCGGCAATCGAGCAGGTGAAATCCTACATTGCAAGCAAGGGCCTGATGCGAGGGTCCGTTTCACTCAGGCTTATTCTGTTCCCCTGCGAAAGCAGGGGTCCAGGGTCACAAGCGGGGCGCTCTCGGCTCCTGGGCCCCTGCTTTCGCAGGGGAACTGAACCGCTTCAACTTAGGTGGAAGCGACGCCAGTTCAGGCGTCCGAATCGTCTCTCGCTCTGTTCCGCGGCGACGGCCGGGGCCCAGGTTCGATGAACCCGACGCCGGCCTTCAACAAAACAGAGCATCCCTCATTCAGACGCACTGCCTTTCGCAGTCTGCCAGAGCGCCTCCTTGGCATCGAGATCGAGCGCTTCGAACGCGTCGCCGGCTTCGGCTTCCATCGCCTTGAACCTGCGTTCGAATTTGGTGTTGGCGGCGCGCAATGCGGCCTCGGGGTCGATGCCGTGCTTGCGTGCCCAATTGACGACGGCGAACAGCAGGTCGCCAATTTCCTCCTCGCGCTCCGCGAAGGTTTCGGCGGCTTCGACTTCGGCGAGCTCCTCGTCGATCTTGGCGCGGGCGCCGCTCGGGTCGGGCCAGTCGAAGCCGGTGCGCGCGGCGCGCTTCTGAAGCTTCTCGGCGCGGAGCAGAGCGGGGAGGCCGAGCGCGACGCCGTCGAGCGCGCTCTCATGCCCCCTGGCGCCCCGTTCGGCGGCCTTGATCTGTTCCCAGAGGTGATGCCCGCCTTCGGAAGCCCCGAGGAAGATATGCGGGTGGCGGCGCTCCATCTTCGCGCTGATCGAGTCGATCACGTCGGGGAGGGCGAAATGTCCGGCTTCCTCGGCCATGCGGCTGTGGAACACGACCTGGAGGAGCAAGTCGCCGAGCTCGTCCTTGAGCTCGGCCATGTCGCCGCGCGCGATGGCATCGGCGACTTCATAGGCCTCCTCGATCGTATAGGGAGCGATCGTCTCGAAGGTCTGCACCGTGTCCCATTCACAGCCGTGCACGGGATCGCGCAGGCGGGCCATGATCGCGGTGAGGCGGGCAATGCTGGTGTCGGTCACGGAAGCGTATTCCTCGGCTGGGTCGGCCGAGGGATAGGCGATGCGGCCGAATGGGCAAGGGCGCGTTTGCAGGGGTTGCCTGCATCAAACTGTCCGTTGGCAGGCACCTTCTTTGCACCGAATCGGTTCCGCGCCAGCGGTGGGGCCGGCCCGCCGAGTTTCGTCTCGGCGGTCCGGCACCTACACGTTCAGGCGGGAATCGACACCGCGTCGGTGACGTGGATCACGCCGTTGGATTGCATCACGTCGGCTGCGATCACCGTCGCCGATCCGCCGGCGCCGTCCCGCAGCATCACCTTGCCGCCCGAGACGGTGGCGGTGAGGGTTGCACCCTGGACGGTGGTGAGCACCGCCTTGCCGCCGCCGGCGCGGATCTGCTCGGTGAGCGCGGCCGCGGTCACCTTGCCCGGAACTACGTGATAGGTGAGCACGGCGGCGAGCCTGGCCTTGTTCTCGGGCTTGAGCAGCGTCTCCACCGTTCCCGCAGGCAATTTGGCGAACGCCGCATCGGTAGGCGCGAATACCGTGAACGGGCCGGCGGAATTGAGGGTGTCGACGAGCCCGGCCGCCTTGGCCGCCGCGACCAGCGTCTTGTGCTGCGGTGAGGCCATCGCCCCCTCGACGATCGTACCGGCGGGTTTCGCAGCCTGCTTGTGGTCGTGCGCCGGGGCGGGAATTGCGGCAAGCGGAATGGCCGCGGCCGCGAGCGCCAGACAGGCGAATTGATGAGAGCGCATTTCGTGCTTCCTTTTAATGCTTTTCATGCCCCCGCGCAGCGATGGGTAGAGGAGGCGCCGATGCGCGGTCCATACGGGCTTTAGCCGGTACTCAGAGCCCGGCTTCCACCGCGATCCGGATGGCGTCGGCCGTGGTCGAGACCTGAAGACGTTCGAGCAGAAGCTCGCGGTGCATCTTCACCGTTTTCTCGCTGATCGAGAGCGCGTGCGCGATCTGTTTGTTGCGAAGGCCGCGGGCAACCTGTTCGAGCACTTGCCGCTGGCGTCCCGGCAACGCCTTCACCAGCGCGGACGCCCGCTCGCGCCGGCTGGCGAACATCCCGGGCTCGTCGCTCTCCAGCTCCACCTGCGATCCCAGGAAATAGCGCAGTGCGCCCTCGCCATCGAACAAGGGGGTCACCAGGACCGCGTTGCGAAACGGAGTCCCATCGCTTCGATAGTTCAGGATGTCGACCAGCACCGGCCGCCGCCTCTCGATCGCCTGCTTGATCCGGTCGGTCAGCCACGGTTCGGTCGCCGCGCCGGCGAGGAACCGGCAGTTCCGCCCTACGACCTCGCCCTCGGCATAGCCGGTGAGCGCGCAAAAGGCCGCGTTGGCGACCTCGATCGGATTGTCCGGTCGACGCGGATTGCTGATAACGCTGGCGATCGGGCTGAACCCAATGCTCTCGAGGAGAGCTTCGTCGTCGGCATGGCCCGTCACCGGGACAGTCTAGCGCTTAAGCCGTCCGAACTGAAGCGGGGACGGGCTGTCCCGACGCCGGACTATCCCGTCCTCGGATTTCAATCAGAACGATAATATACATTATGTTAAATGCAGATCGGTATTTGCCGGTGTGATATCGATGGCCAAGGCGGCCCCTCTCGCGCAGCGGGCGTTCGACACTGTCACCGTTCGCGCCCGGCCTCGTCGAACGTCTTGGCGATCGGCGACAGCAGATACTGGATGATCCGGCGCGCACCGGTCCGGATCTCCGCCTGCACCGCAAGCCCCGGGCCGATCGGCATGTCGCGCCCGCGCACGCGGATCGTGCGGCGCTGCAGCCGGATGCGGACCGCATAGACCAGGCCGCGCTTCTCATCCTCGATGGCGTCGCGGCTGATCGAGGCGACCTCGCCTTCGATCAGGCCGTAATCGGTGAACGGAAACGCTTCGAGCTTGACCCGCACCGACTGGCCTTCGCGGATGAAGCCGATGTCGCGGTTGAGAATCTGCGCCTCGACCTCGACTTCCTCGGCCGAAGGCACGATCACCATCAGCGGCTGCGCAGGCTGCACCACCCCGCCGACGGTGTTCACGGCGAGCTGCTGGACGACCCCGTCCACCGGCGAGCGAAGTTCCTGATATTGGCGGCGCCGCGCGGTCTTGCGGATTTCCTCGGTCGCCACGGCGTCCTTGTCGTCGGCTTCGGACAGTTCGGAGAGAGCGGCCTTGCCGAAGGTCCCGCGCAGGCGGGCGATCTGCGCGTCGCTATTGGCCATCGCCGCCAGCGCCCGGGCGGCGGCGCTGCGCTGCACCGAGATGTTCTGGATGTGTTCGACGCGGAGCTGCTCATATTCGAGAAGCTTGAGCTTCGAATAATAGCCCTTGTCGCTGAGCGTGCGCCGGCCCTCGAGCTGCTGGTCGACGAGCGGCAGGGTCTGGTTGAGCTTGGCGATTTCGGCGTT
>JASLBO010000024.1 GCA_030146605.1 Sphingomonas sp.
CGGCGGCGTCGTCGCGCAGATCCTGCGCACCCGGATGCAGCTGCAGCGTGCGGAGCGCGGCGATGAAATCGGCTTCGTTCACCTAAATCCTCCCCGGAACGGGGAGGGGGACCATGCGCAGCATGGTGGAGGGGGCGTGCCGCAAGCGAATCCAGTGGGGAGAGCCCCCTCCACCACCGCCTTCGGCGGCGGTCCCCCTCCCCGTGCCGGGGAGGATCAAGATCAACCCCGCACTTCCTTCGCAATCGCGTCGAGGATGCCGTTGGCGAACCCCTTTTCGCGGCGGTCGTAGAAGGCATCGGTCACGTCGAGATATTCGCTGATCACCGCGCCCACCGGCACGTCGGGCCGCGCCAGCAGTTCATACGTTCCCGCGCGGAGAATCTGCCGCATCGGCTTGTCGAGCCGGTCGAGCGACCAATCGGCGGCGAGCTTCGCCGCGATCAGCGCGTCGATCTCGTCGCGCCGGGCGTCGACGCCCTTCACGATATCGTCGAAGAAGGCGACGTCGGCATCGGCATATTCGACATCCTCGATCGTCGCGCCCAAACGGTGCTGGTGGAATTCAGTGAGCAGCACGGTGAGCTTGGTGCCCTCCATTTCCAGCTGATAGAGTGCCTGCACGGCGGCGAGCCGCGAAGCGGCGCGGGCCTTGGAACGGGTGCGGGCCTTGGGACTGGGCATGTTTACTCTTCTTGGTTCCGGAGGCGGATCGCGACCGATCTGGCGTGCGCGGGCAGCCCTTCGGCATTGGCCAGCGCGACCGCGGCAGGTCCGATAGCAGCCAGCCCGGCTTCGTCCAAGGCCAGGAAGCTCGTCCGCTTCATGAAATCGAGCACCGACAGCCCGGAGGCGAACCGCGCGCGGCGCCCGGTCGGCAGCACATGGTTCGGCCCCGCGACATAATCGCCCACCGCTTCGGGCGTATGCCGGCCGAGGAACACCGAACCGGCATGGCGCACCATGTCGAACAGCCCCTCGGCATCGTCGCAAGCCAGCTCGAGATGCTCGGGCGCGAGCCGATCGCAGAGCGGGATCGCCTCGATGAGGCTCGGCACCAGGATGATCGCGCCATTCGCGTCCCAGCTCGCCCGCGCCGTCGCCGCCGTGGAAAGCGTCTCGATCTGCACATCGACCGCAGCGGCCACCTTGTCGGCGAACGCAGCGTCGTCGGTGAACAGGATCGACTGGCTGGTCGGATCGTGCTCGGCCTGGCTGAGCAAGTCGGCGGCGATCCATTCGGGATCGTTATTGCCGTCGGCGACGACGACGATCTCGCTCGGCCCCGCGACCATGTCGATCCCGACCACACCGTAAAGCTGGCGCTTGGCCTCGGCCACCCAGGCATTGCCGGGGCCGGTGACGACGTCGACCGGCGCGATCCGATCGGTGCCATAAGCGAGGGCCGCCACGGCCTGCGCGCCGCCGACGCGCCACAGTTCGTCGACCCCGGCGATATGCGCCGCGGCAAGCACCAGCGGATTGACTTCGCCGTTGGGCGTCGGCGTCACCATCACCAGCCGCCGCACCCCCGCCGCCTTGGCGGGAATCGCGTTCATCAGCACCGAGCTGGGATAGGCCGCGCGCCCGCCGGGGACATAGACCCCCGCCGAATCCACTGCCCGCCAGCGCGCGCCGAGCCGGATGCCGAGTTCGTCGATTCCGTCGCTGTCCTGCGGCTTCTGCTTCGCGTGATAGACCGCGATCCGCTCGGCCGCGAGCTCGAGCGCATCGCGCAGCTCGGGACTCAGCCCTTCCCATGCGGCGAGGCAATCGGCGCGGTCGATCCTCCACCCGGTCTGGTCGAGGTCATGCTTGTCGAACAGCCGGGTGAGGTCCTTGACCGCCGCATCGCCCTCGTCCCGCACCCGCTTGATGATGTGGGTCACGTTGCGCGCGACATCCTCGTCCGCCTCGCGGCGCGCGTTGACGAGCATGGTGAAGGCCGCGGCAAAGCCGGGTGCGGACGCGTCGAGGCGGATCAAATTCCCCTCCCGCTTGCGGGAGGGGTTAGGGGAGGGGCTGGCCGCGAACCGAGAGCGCCGGGCGCAGGCACGGCCCCTCCCCCGACCCCTCCCGCAAGCGGGAGGGGAGAAACAGCCCTCCGGAACGCATCGACCAGCGGCACCACTTCCCCCGCGCGCATCTTGAACGCCGCGCGGTTGACGATCAGCCGCGAGGTCACCTGTGCGATCACCTCGACTTCGACCAACCCATTCTCCTTGAGCGTCTTGCCCGACGAAACGAGGTCGACGATCCGCGGCGCCAGCCCGAGCACCGGCGCCAGCTCCATCGCGCCGTTCAATTTGACGCACTCCGCCTGCACCCCCCGCGCCTCGAAATGCGCGCGGGTGATGTGCGGATATTTGGTTGCGATCCGCACATGGCTCCAGCCGCGCGGATCGTCTCTGGCGGCCAGATCGGCAGGCTCGGCGACCGAGATCCGGCAATGCCCGATCCCGAGATCGACGGGCGCATAGAGCTCCGAATAATCGAACTCGGCGAGCACGTCCGATCCCACCACGCCGAGCTGCGCCGCCCCGTGCGCGACGAAGGTCGCCACGTCGAACGCCCGCACCCGGATCAGGTCGATCGCGGGGCTGTTGGTTCTGAAGCGCAGCGCGCGGCTGTCCGGGTCGGAAAAGGCGGGCTCGGGCACGATGCCGACCGCCGCGAGCAGCGGCAGCGCCTCGTCGAGGATCCGGCCCTTGGGCACGGCGAGGATGAGCGGTTCTTGCATGAATGGGGGGCTTTACTTGGGGGGTGCCCCCGGCGCAACAAAGCCTTGCCAGGGGGGATCATGGCCGACGAGCAGACCAACCGCGACAGCTTCCGCATCCAGGCGGGTTACTGCACCGCGATGGCCGCGCCGATCACCGCGCGGATCGCCATCGTCCTCGGCAAGTGCCTCACCCGCGACAGCGAAACCGGCCGCCGCGTGCTCGACTGGCCCGGCGAACCGATCGCCGACGCGCTGGTGCTGCGGCTGATCGGCGGCCTCCACGCGCTTCATCGCCGCGGCGTTCCCGAGCTGGCGCCGGTCTTCACCGGTGCAGCCACCGACGAGGCGGAGGTCGGCGCGATCTTGAACGCAGCCTTCGTCGCGCACGATGCCGAGCTGCTCCCCTGGCTCGACGGCCCACCCCAGACCAACGAGGCCGGGCGCTCGGCCGGGTTGATGACCGGCATCCTCCACCTCGCCGAGCGCTACGGCCCCAAATTCGAGATATTGGAGATCGGCTCCAGCGCCGGGCTCAACCTGCTGATCGGCGGCTACCGCTTCGATCTCGCCGGCCTCTGCATCGGTCCGCCAGACTCGCCGGCCGAGATCAAGCCCGAATGGCGCGGCCCGCCGCCGCCGCACGCGCCGGTCGAGATCGTCGCGACGCGCGGCGTCGACATCCAGCCGCTCGACCTGTCGTGCGATTGCGATGCCGAACGGCTGCAGGCCTATTGCTGGGTCGAGAATGTCGAGCGTCAGGCGCGGCTGGAGACGACCATCGCGATGGTCCGCGCCGAGGGCGTGAACCTCGCACAGGGCGACGCCGCCGACTGGGTCGAGGCGCGCCTCGCCGAACCGCAAGCCGAGGGCGTCACCCGCGTGCTGATGCATTCGGTGGTCTGGCAATATCTGCCCGACGCCACCCGGCGGCGCATCGCCGACTCAATGACCGCTGCCGGCGCGCGCGCCACCCCCGAACGGCCGCTCGGCTGGGTGATGATGGAGCCCAATCGCGACCTCAACCGCCACGAGGTCCGCGTCCGCGGCTGGCCTGGCGACACGCCGATGCAACTGGTCGCGCTTACCCAGGCGCATGGCGCATGGGTCGAGGCGCTCGCTCCGCCTTACGAGACGCGACCCTATGTCATGCGAGCCTATCCAAAAGACTAGACTCGTTTTCTTTCGATCTTAATCGTGCTCCTACGAAAGCAGGAGCCCAGAGTCACCGGATTCCGCGCCATCCTGGGCTCCTGCTTTCGCAGGAGCACTAACTGGCGCTATTTTCTCGATCCACCAGCCACTCCCGCATCGCCGCCGTCACCGCATCGGGCTTTTCCCACGGCACGAAATGCCCGCCATCCTCGATCCGGTGAACCGTCAGGTCGGGCACCAGTCCGTCGAGTTCCAGTTGCACCGGCAGCAGCGCGAAGTCCTTCATTCCCCAGATCACCAAGGTCGGCTGGGTGACCGGCGGAAACGGCGCGTCGAGCCACACCGGCCGCTCGACGTCCTCGTCCGGCGCCGGCACGACGATGCTGCTGGCGCGATACCAGTTGAGCATCGCGGTCATCGCGCCGTGCTGGCCCCATTCGTCCATATACGCCGCCTTGTCGGCCCCCGCGATCCCGCCGACGATATGCTGCGCGAAGGTGGAGGCGAAGAAGCGCTCGAGCCCGGCGCCGACCAGCCCCTTGTCGAGCGACGTATCGCGGAAGCGGGTGATGTACTGGCTCGCCTTGCGCTGGGCGGGATCGTCGAACAGGGATTTCTGGAAGACCTTGGGATGCGGCGCGTTGACGATGATCAGCCGCCTGATCCGCAGCGGATGCTGGAGCGCCGCCATCCATGCGATCGCCCCGCCCCAATCATGCCCGGCCAGCGTGAACTGCCCGATGCCGAGATGATCCGCCAGCGCGAGCAGGTCGGCAACCGGCTTGTCGGCGGTATAATTCTCGACCCCCTCGGGCTTGGACGAGCGGGCGAAGCCGCGCTGGTCGGGCGCCACGACATAATGATCGCGCGCCAGCGCCGGGATCTGGTGCCGCCACGTCCGGTGCGATTCGGGGAAGCCGTGGAGCAGGAAGATCGGCGGGTTGGCCGGATCGCCGGCGATGGCGACGTCGAGCTCGACGCCGGTTGGCAGAGCGATGCGTTGGAGTTCCGGCGTTTGCATGCGCTTCTCCTTCTAAGCCCCTCCCCTTCAGGGGAGGGGTTGGGGTGGGGCAGTGCCGCAGGCGAAGGGTCTCGTGAGACGGCCAGGCCCCACCCCCAACCCCTCCCCTGAAGGGGAGGGGCTTCGCTCACGGGTAGCTCACTGTCTTCGGCACCTCTGGAATCGGAATCCATTCCTTGTCGTCGTTGGGCACCTTCGGGAAGTTCCCGGCGGTCCAGTCCTGCTTGGCCTGGTTGATCCGGTCGCGGCTCGACGAGACGAAATTCCACCAGACGTGCCGCGGCGTGGTAAACGCCTCGCCGCCGCACAGCATCACCCGCCCGCCCTGCTCCGAGCGCAAGGTCGCGGCAATGCCCGGCCGCAGCACGTAGAGCGTCATCGGTGCCAGCCGCATCCCGTCGAGGCTGGCTTCGCCCATCGACACGTACAGCGCCCGCTCGTCGGCACCGGCGTCGATCGGAATGCTCGCACCGGCGTCGAGCGCGATGTCCGCGTAGATGGTCTGGGCATAAGTGGTGGTCGGCGCCTTCGCCCCCCACAGCTCGCCCATGATCACCCGCGCGGTCGCCCCGCCCGCCTGCACCACCGGCAGATCGGCGGCGGCGACATGCTCGAACGCCGGGTCGATCTCTTCCTGCGCCTCGGGGAGCGCGAGCCAGGTCTGGATCCCCGAAAGCTCGGGACCCACCGCGCGTTCGGCCGAGGGCGAACGCTCCGAATGGACGATGCCATGCCCCGCGGTCATCAGATTGACCGCACCCGGCGCGATCGTCGCGAAGGTGCCCAGCGAATCGCGGTGATCGATCGCGCCGGCATAGAGATAGGTCACCGTCGCGAGGTTGATGTGCGGATGCGGCCGCACGTCGATGCCGTTGCCGACCTCGAGATGCGCCGGACCCATCTGGTCGAAGAAGATGAACGGCCCCACCATCGTCCGCGGTTTCGAGGGCAAGGTGCGGTGGACCTTGAAGCCGCCGAGATCGTGGGTAACCGGCTCGATCGTCTGGATGAAGAGATCGTCGGTCATCATGCTTCTCCCGGTGCGCGCGCCCGGATTGCGAGGGCGTGGATGCGCTCGGCCAACAGATCGGCGAGCGCGCGGTTGACCAGCCGCTGCCGCTCGACGCGTGAGGCGCCGACGAAAGCGGGGCTCTCGATCGTCACGGTGAAGTGCGATTCGCCGGTGCCGTCGTCGCCGAGATGGCCGCTATGCTGCGCGCTGTCGTTGGTGACTTCGAGCTGCGTCGGAGCGAGCGCGGCGGTGAGACGGGATGCGATCAGATCGGCAACCGAGCCGGTGGCAGGCATGTTCATGGCGCCTATATAAGCGGTTTGTTCGAGAGAGTCGCGTGCCTGCCAGCAACCCCCGCAAAGATCGTCCAAGCGCCCGCTTCCATGGCCGCGTCGAGGCCGAGGGAAGACTGTGCGCGCATCCCGGATGCGCCGAGCCGGGCGAGTTCCGGGCGCCGCCGCTGGAGGGCACCGGCCACGCGGCCGACGGTCCGCCGCAATTTCGCTGGCTGTGCCTCGAGCATGTCCGCGAGTTCAATTCGGGCTATAATTTCTTCAAGGGGATGAGCCCCGACGAGATCCACGACGCGCAACGCCCCTTCGCCGGCTGGGAGCGCGAGACGCGCGCGTTCAACGCCACCGGCGGCGCCGACCGTCCCCCGCCCTGGGCCGATTTCGCCGACCCGCTCGACGCGATCGGCGCGCGCTTCCGCGACCGGAAGGATCAGGTCGAGCGCAAGGACGGCAGACCGCTGTCCGGCCGCGACCGCGAGGCGATGCGCACGCTGTCGCTCCAGGTCGATTCGGACCGGACCGCATTGCGCAAACGCTATTCGGAGCTGGTGCGGCGATACCACCCCGATCGCAATGGCGGCGACCGGCGCTACGAGACCAGGCTGCAGCAAGTGATCGAGGCCTATCAGCAGCTCAAGGGCTCGCCCGCCTTCGCCTGAGCGACCGCGATGACGGCGCGCTTCAATCCCTGTCCGGCGCTCCCAGCGGAAAATAGGCGCGATAGGGCCGGGCTTCGTCCACCGCCCGGACGACCGAAGGCCGCGCGAGCAGGCGCGCACGATAGGCCTTGAGATTGGCCATCGCCGCGGGGATCGGATCGACCCAGTCGGCGTAGAAGAGCGACGGCGCCGCGGCGCAGTCGGCGAG
>JASLBO010000031.1 GCA_030146605.1 Sphingomonas sp.
TCGTCGACGGCTCGGCGGTGACGCATTCGAACATCGCCGAAGCGCGCCCCGAGCGCACGCTGTCGATGCACGATGTTCGGCTCCATGTGCTGAGCGCAGGAGACCGCTTCAACCTCGAGCGCCGGTGCCCGGGCGAACCCGCGCCGGATTGAGCATCCACGCCTGAACCGACCGCAGTAGCTGCTGCAGGGAGAAGTCCGATGCAAAGCGTCCCCAATGGCCCTGGCTTGATCCTCCCGACGATGATCATTGGTATCGGCCTGAGCGGCTTCTTCGACGGCATCCTGCTCCATCAGGTGCTTCAGTGGCACCATCTGCTCAGCCTCGTTCCGGGCGAGGCGTTCCGCGATATCGCCACGCAGATCCTCGCCGACGGGATCTTTCACGTGCTGATGTACCTCGTCACCGCCTTTGGGCTGTGGCTGCTGTGGCGCCGCCGCGCAGCGCTCGCGCTTCCGGCCGGCGGCTGGCGCGCAGTGGCAGGAGGCGGGCTGCTGGGGTTCGGCTTGTGGAATGTGATCGATGTCGGCTTCTTTCACTGGATCCTCGGGATCCACCGCATTCGGGTCAACGTGTCCGATCCCTTGCTCTACGATCTGGGCTGGATCGGGGCGTTCGGCCTGGTGCCGCTCGCGCTTGGCTGGGCGATGCTTCGCGGCGACAATCCTTCGGCGGGCGGCCGCGGTGCCGGTGCAGCCGTGGCGCTGGCGTTCCTTGCCGTCGCCGGGAGTGTCCTCGCCGCGCTGCCGCAGCCGAATACCGACACGGCGCTCGTCTTCTTCGCGCCGGGCACCGGTCAGGCAGCGGCGTTCGACGCGGCGCTTGCCGCGGGCGCTCCGGTGATCTGGATGGATCCGCGCGGCCGGGTGATGGCGGTCTCGATCGAAGCAGCAACGTCGGAACGGCTCTACCGCGCCGGAGCGCTGCTGGTGACGCGCTCCCCCGCACTGGCGGGCTGCGCCGCGGCGATCAGGGCCTAGCGAAGCGGGCGCGACCTCCCGCGCCGACCGTCTCGGGGGAGCTCAGATCGGGACGCTACAAAGAACGAATAGAACCCTGCCCGTGTTGGCGACGGCCCGCCCCAGAAAGAGCGCCGACCCCCGTCTAACCCAGGTTACGCAGACTAGTTTATTTTCGCTCACCGAGGGAACGCGCCCGGCGATGTTCGGTTCGGGGACATCCAGGGAGACCGGAACGTGCCTGGCTTGCTTCCAGTCAGCGCACTGCCGGCCACCGGCGTAATCTTCATCCCGGAGCGTGATATGGGCGAGTTCGAAACCAGTCTGGCGGGCAAGCGCGTGCTCGTCACCGGCGGCACAACGGGCATCGGCCGCGCGACCGTGAAGCGTCTCGTCGGGCAGGGGGCAAGGGTGCTCACTTTCGGCCGGCATCAGGCCGAGCTCGACGATTCGCTGGCCAATGCCGCGGGAGGATCGGGCGAAGTGCACGGCATGATCGCCGACGCGGCGACATCGGAAGGGATCGCGGCAGTCTTCGCCGAACTCGACCAGCGCTTCGGCGGGATCGACATGCTCGTCGCCTGCGCGGCGCTCGGCGCCCAGCCGATCCACGAAATGGAGGAAGACGCCTGGCGCTACGTCATCGAGACCAACCTCGTCGGCTATCTCGCCTGCGCGCGGGCCTCGATCAAGCGGATGGAGGCGGCCGGCGGCGGGCAATTGCTGTTCGTCAGCTCGATAAGTCCCGAGATCAAGGCGCCGGGCGAGAGCGTCTATGCCGCGACCAAGGCGGGCGTGAATGCCTTTGCCGAAACGCTGCGCAAGGAAATCGCCGACAAGAACATCAAGGTCAGCGTGATCGAGCCGGGCTCGGTCGGCACCGACATGCAGGAATGCACGCTCGACGAGCAGCGCGAGGCGATCGCGAACCACGAGATGCTCTATGCCGAGGAGATTGCCGAGGCGATCCTGTTCGCGCTGACGCGTTCGGCGCGGTGCGATGTCGTCACCCTGCGCATCGAGCCGCGCATGCAGAAGACGTCCTGAAAGAGATGGCACCATGAAGGCAGCGCTGAAGAACGCCGACGGTACCTTCCGGATCGCCGAGGTCGAACGTCCGAGCCTCCCTGATTCGAATTTCGTGCTGGCGCGCGTACGGGTCGCCGGGATTTGCGGCACCGATCTTCGTCACTGGAAGAAGCACGAGCCCGACCTCGAATGCCACATCACCGGCATCACCCACCCTTCCGTCTCGACGAAATCAACAAAGCCTTCGACACTGCACAGGATAAACAGAATAGCGGCGCAGTTTTCGTGGCGATTTCGATAGATTGATCCATGTTGGGCGTCGCTGTGCGGATACGGACGGGATATTCGCTGCTGAACCCGTAACAATCCGCAGAATACCGGCAGATATGAGCGCACAATAACATAAGCTAGTATTTAAAATATGATTGTTGGCAACCATGGCGGGCTGCCCTTGTTCAGTCTCTTGCACAGGAGATGACGACATGTTCATGCACAATAAACGCCTGCAATATACCGTTCGAGTATCCGAGCCGAACCCGAGACTGGCCTGCATGATGCTGGAGCAGTTCGGCGGCGCAGATGGCGAGCTCGCCGCGGCGATGCGCTATTTCACGCAGGGGATCGGCGAGGAAGATCCCGGCCGGCGCGACATGCTGCTCGACATCGCCACTGAAGAGCTGAGCCACCTCGAGATCATCGGCACGATCGTCACCATGCTCAACAAGGGCGTGCGGGCGCAGCTTTCCGAAGCGCAGCAGTCGGAGGCCGAGCTGTTCGCGATGGTCGGGCAGACGGGCACCAGCGCGAAGGAATCGCTTCTGTTCGGCGGTGGGCCGGCACTGATCGATTCGGCCGGCGTCCCCTGGACCGCCGCTTATGTCGACACCCGTTCGGAGCCGACGGTCGACCTGCGGTCGAACATCGCTGCCGAGAGCCGCGCCAAGATCGTCTATGAGCGGCTGATCAACATCACCGACGATCCCGGCATCAAGGAAGCTCTGGGCTTCCTGATGACGCGCGAGATCGCCCATCAGAAGTCGTTCGAGAAGGCGCTCTATTCGATCGAGAACAACTTCCCGCCGGGCAAGCTGCCGGGGATCGAGCAGTTCGCCAACGTCTATGTCAACGCCTCGCAGGGCGAAGGCGATATGGAAGGGCCGTGGAATTCGGGCGATCAGTGGGAGCGGATCGACGATCTCGAGCAGGCCATGCCGATCGACGGGCGCGACGGGACCGCTACGGTTGAACTCGGCGCCGACGATCAGGCCGCGCTCCAGCAGATGATGCTGCGTACGCAGTCCGATCCGGGCTCGGATCCGACGACGGGCGCCGATCTCGGTGCCGGCCCGGGTGCCGGCAAGACCAAGCCGGTCGAACCGGCATTGCAGGACTGATCAGATGGCCACCTTAGCACCCGAGGCCTTGCGCGAGACATTCGTCACCGGCCTGAAGAACGCGCATGCGCTCGAGCAGCAGGCGCTCGCCCTGATGGACCGCCAGGTCGAGCATCTGGCCAACTATGCCGATGTCGAGCAGTCGCTGCGCATGCACCGCGGCGAAACCGAACGGCAGATCACCCGGCTGGAGACGATTCTCGAAAGCCTGGGCGAGAGCCCGTCAGCGCTCAAGGATTTCGCCCTGAACATGGGCGGCAATCTCGCGGCACTCAGCCACACCTTCGCGCCCGACGAGATCATCAAGAACAGCCTGGCCAATTACGCCTTCGAAAGCTTCGAGGTCGCCACCTACACGGCGCTGATCACGATGGCGGAGGAAGGCGGCTTCGACGAGGCGATCCCGTTGCTGCAGGAGACGCTGCGCGAGGAGCAGCAGATGCAGGCACTCGTCGCCAAGGTGCTACCGACGATCGTCCGGAAGTATCTGACGCTGCGCCAGGCAGGCGAGACCGCGAGCCACTGACGTGCCTCGTGCGGGAATGGCGCTTCGTGCGGCGCCATTCCCGCATCGATGCACGTTTCTTTTGAGGGCCGGCGACTCCGATCCGCGGCTTGGGCATCTCCATTGTTGCCTTGCACCATGGTTTCCCCCATCAACGCCGCCCTCGGAGGAAGCATTTTGGCCAGCCGCGCCGCGACGACCTTGTTCGACGCCGCCACCATCGCACACCGGTGGATCGTCGATTATTGCGCGCATGTCGCGGAGAGCGCTGTGCTCTGCGCGCACGGCAGCGACCCGGCCTGGACCGCCTTGTTCGAGGAACTCGCGGCGCTCTCGGGCGAAGGGCTCGGCATCGCGCGCGAGCGCGCGCAGCGCCATGCCGAGGATATCGGCACGGGGTTCCGCATCGTTGACGAAGGCGAGGAACGCCCCTGGCCGCTCTCGCCGGTTCCGCTGCTGATCGAAAAGGCCGAATGGGACGGCATCGCTGCCGGGATCGTTCAGCGCGCCGATCTTCTCGAAGCGGTTCTCCAGGATCTGTACGGCGAGGGGCGCCTCGTCAGCGACGGGCATGTTCCCGCCGCTCTGGTCACCGGCAGCCCCTTCTTCCTGCGGCCGCTCGCACGCCTCGAGCCGCCCGGGGGCCATCATCTCCAGTTCGTCGCGGCCGATCTCTGCCGCGGCCCCGGCGGCGAATGGCGCGTGCTCGCCGATCATCTCCGCGCGCCGGCGGGCGCCGGCTATGCGCTGGAGAACCGGCTGGCGATGGCGCGGACCCTGGGCGAGCTGCCGGGGCGGCTCAACGTAGAGCGCCACGCGCCGTTCTTTGCCGCCTTCCGCGAAGGCCTCGCCGCAGCATGCCGGCGCGCCGAACCGCGCATCGCCTTGCTGACCCCGGGCAGGCTCAACC
>JASLBO010000055.1 GCA_030146605.1 Sphingomonas sp.
CCAGTCCGCGATCCGCCGCGGGCTGGCCGCGCTGGCGCGGGCCGAAAAGCTGGGCGGGGCGGACGGCTTCTATGCCCTCCAGGCGGCGCTTGCCGCGTGCCATGCCCGCGCGCGCAACGCCGAGGATACCGACTGGCGGCGAATCGCGACGCTCTACGACCAGTTGCGTGCGGTGGCGCCTTCGCCGGTGATCGATCTCAACCGGGCAGTGGCGTACAGCATGGCCTATGGCCCCGAAGTGGGGCTGGCATTGGTCGACGCAATCGCCGAGGCGGCGGCGCTGCGCAATTATGCGCCTTTGCCGGCGGCGCGGGGCGATTTCCTGTTCCGGGCGGGCCGGCTGGCCGAGGCCAAAAGCCAATTCGAAGCAGCCGCCGGGCTCAGCCAGAACGCCCGCGAACGCGCCTTCCTGCTCGGCCGCGCCGTCGCCTGCGGCTGAGGCTGGCAATATTCCGCCGATCGGAACGTTTCGCCTGCGTGCCACGTTTGCCTTCCATAATCAAAGGGAGTGCCTACGATGCTCTGGACCATCGCCGTTATCCTCGTCATCCTGTGGCTGCTCGGCTTCGCCTTCCAAATCGGCAGCGGCCTGATCCACATCCTGCTGGTGATCGCCGTCATCGTCGGGCTGATCCAGCTCTTCACTGGCCGCCGCGTCGTCTAGCAATCAGGGTTCCCTGCGAAGTCCGCAGGGAACCCTGCGCGGTCAGTTCCCGAGAACCGGCCGCACATGTCGATCTAGCAGCGCGAGTATCTCATCGGTGAAGAATGCCGTGTTGTGACCGGCGCCCGGGATCGTGGCGCACGCCTTGACGGGCGCAGCCAGCGCCGCGCAATACTCCATCGCAAGCGCTGTCGGTGTGTTGAGGTCCTCGGCGCCCTGGAATATGAACACCGGCAGTTTGAAGGGCACCCCGTGCGCGGGCGCTTCCCAGGCCAGTTGTTCGCGATACACCGCTTCGAACGTCTCCATGAATAGCTTCACCACGTCGTATTGCGGGAGATTGCGCGCAATGTAGCGTGCGTCCGGCGGTGGCGGTGCGGTCGCGATCTGGATGAACGTCTGCAGCTTGGTGGCCTCCCCGGAAGTCGGCATCATCACGTAGCGCTGACGCACCAAATAGGGGGCCAGCGTTGTGTAAGGCGGTGGGCCGGCCTCGAGCGCCTGGACAGCTGCCGCATCGCCACGCTTGCGCGCGGCATCGAGCGCGAGCCGGTAGCCGAGCATCGTCCCGCGCGCGCCACTGACGACCTGCGCCGATCCGATATAGGCCGAGAACAGGTCTGGGCGCCGCTGCGCCATCTCTACCCCGAGAATCGAGCCCCAGGAAAAGCCGATCAATGCGACCTTAGGCACCTTCAGGTGCTCGGCGGACCATCGCGCGACGGCAATCCCGTCCCGCACATAGCGCTCGATCGTCAGCGGGCCGGCATCGCGGCCGAGATTGCGGGCATAAGTGGCCCCGGTGCCGGGCTGGTCCCACTGCACCACGGTATAGTCTTTCTCCCAGGCCGCGTACATCGGCGCGACATTGCTGAGCCCCATTCCCGGCCCGCCGTGCAGCACCAGGAGGACCGGATTGCGCACATCGCGGCCGCGGATGGTGATCCACTGGTCGACGCCGTTGATCGACACGAAGAGGCCCTCATCGATCGATGACGCCGTTTGGATTGTGACGGGCTTCGGGGTCTGGGCGGCTGCCGGCATCGCCGGACCGACGGCCAGTACGGCAAGCAATCCTGCGAGCGGCGCGCCGGTCGAGCGATGCATCGATGACAGAAGTCGAGACATGATGAACCTCCTGTTGTTCCAGAGCGACTCACCCTAGGTGACGCATACTGTATGACACACACTATGTGATATCAAGTATCGATCGCGAATGTCGCGGATTCGCGGGGGACTGGGCGCGGGTTCCGCCGCGCTGCTGGCTTGCGGCAGCGTCGCGGCTGGGCCAAAGAGGTGCTGGGGAAACCGGAGCCATATCGTTGAACATCAGCCCGACCGATTTCGCGAGCCTTTTATGTTCAAGGCTTTGCCACGATTTGTTGAGCCCGGTTGGCGCGCTCAACAACGGGCTGGAGCTGCTCGCCGACGAGCATGATCCCGAGATGCGCGTGCGCGTTCTCGAATTGCTCAGCGAAAGCGCCAAGGCCAGCGCCAACAAGCTGAAGTTCTTCCGTCTCGCCTTCGGCGCGGCGGGAGGCTTTGGCGAGACCGTCGATACGCGCGAGGCGCAGGCCGCGCTCGAAGGGCTGTTCGGCGACAATCACCGCGTCAAGATCGGCTGGATGGTCGAGGATCCGGTGCTGCCCAAGCACGCGATCAAGGTGCTGCTCAACCTTGCGCTGATCGGCGGCGACGCGCTCATCCGCGGCGGCCAGCTCGATATCGGCGCGGAGATCGTCGACGGATCGATCGAGATCGTGGTGCGCGCCGACGGGCCGCGGATCGTGCTCGATTCCGAGCTGCGCAGCGCGCTGGCGGGCGGGCAGGAAGACGTGCCGGTCACGCCGCGCGCGGCGGCGGCGTTCCTCGCCCATGCGCTGGTGGCGCAGGGCGGGGGGACGCTGCAGGTGTCGCCGCCGGATTCCGAGGTGCTGCTGTTCGGGGCGAGCTTTCGCGTCGCGTAACGCGGGGCTTCTCAAACCAGCATCGACTGCTGGGCGAAGATACCCGCCATCGCGCCTTGCCATGATGCCGTGGTG
>JASLBO010000090.1 GCA_030146605.1 Sphingomonas sp.
CCGCCGCGGCCGCACGATCACCGGCGCCAACAAGCGTCCGCTCAAGTCGCTGTCCGACATGCTCAAGGGCAAGCAGGGCCGCTTCCGCCAGAATCTGCTCGGCAAGCGCGTCGACTATTCGGGCCGTTCGGTCATCGTGACGGGTCCCGAGCTCAAGCTGCACCAGTGCGGCCTGCCCAAGAAGATGGCGCTCGAGCTGTTCAAGCCATTCATCTACTCGCGCCTCGACGCCAAGGGTCTGTCGATGACTCTCAAGCAGGCGAAGAAGTGGGTCGAGAAGGAGCGCAAGGAAGTCTGGGACATCCTCGACGAAGTCATTCGCGAGCATCCCGTCCTTCTGAACCGCGCGCCGACGCTTCACCGCCTCGGCATCCAGGCGTTCGAGCCGGTGCTGATCGAAGGCAAGGCGATCCAGCTCCATCCGCTGGTCTGCTCGGCATTCAATGCCGATTTCGACGGCGATCAGATGGCTGTCCACGTCCCGCTGTCGCTCGAGGCGCAGCTGGAAGCGCGCGTCCTGATGATGTCGACCAACAACATCCTCAGCCCCGCGAACGGCAAGCCGATCATCGTGCCGTCGCAGGACATGGTGCTGGGTCTTTATTATCTGTCGATGATGAAGGAAGGCGAGCCCGGCGAGGGCATGATGATTTCCGACATGTCGGAGGTCCATCAGGCGCTCAACGCCGGTGCGGTGACCTTGCACACCAAGATCATCAGCCGCGTGCCGCAGACCGATGAAGCCGGCGTGATGTCGATGAAGCGCTACGAGACCACTCCGGGCCGCATGCTGCTCGGCGAAACGCTCCCGCAGTCGCACAAGGTCCCGTTCGAGACCGTCAACCGCCTTCTCACCAAGAAGGACGTGGGCGACGTGATCGACGAGGTCTATCGCCACACCGGCCAGAAGGAGACCGTGCTGTTCGCCGACGCGATCATGGCATTGGGCTTCAAGCACGCGTTCAAGGCGGGCATCTCGTTCGGCAAGGACGACATGATCATCCCGGACGCCAAGGTGGGTCTCGTCGACGACACCCGCGGCCAGGTGAAGGACTATGAGCAGCAATATCAGGACGGCCTGATCACGCAGCAGGAGAAGTACAACAAGGTGATCGACGCCTGGAGCCGTTGCGGCGATCAGGTGGCGAGCGCCATGATGGACGAGATCAAGGCGGTGAAGCGCGATCCGGTGACGGGCCGCGAGAAGGACATCAACTCGATCTACATGATGGCCCATTCGGGTGCCCGCGGTTCGCAGGCGCAGATCAAGCAGCTCGCCGGGATGCGCGGCCTGATGGCCAAGCCTTCGGGCGAGATCATCGAGACGCCGATCATCTCGAACTTCAAGGAAGGCCTGACCGTCCTTGAGTACTTCAACTCGACCCACGGCGCCCGCAAGGGTCTCGCGGACACCGCGTTGAAGACGGCGAACTCGGGCTATCTCACCCGTCGTCTGGTCGACGTGTCGCAGGACTGCGTCATCATGGAGAATGATTGCGGCACCGAGCGCGCGCTCGAGATGCGCGCGATCGTCCAGGGCGGCTCGACCATCGCGTCGCTCGGCGAGCGCATCCTCGGCCGCACCACTGCCGAGGACGTGGTCGACAAGGACGGCAAGATCGTCATCCCGTCGGGCACCTTGCTCGACGAGGCGATGATCACGCAGATCGAGGCCACCGGCATCCAGGGGATGAAGATCCGCTCGCCGCTGGTCTGCGAAGCGCGGATCGGTGTCTGCGGCAAGTGCTACGGGCGCGATCTCGCCCGCGGCACCCCGGTGAACATCGGCGAAGCGGTCGGCGTCATCGCGGCGCAGTCGATCGGCGAGCCCGGCACCCAGCTGACGATGCGGACCTTCCACATCGGCGGCGCGGCGCAGCTCAACGAGCAGTCGAACCTTGAGGCGACGTCGGACGGCAAGGTCGAGTTCCGCGACGTCCGCATGATCATCGATCAGCGCGGCCGCCGCGTGGTGACTTCGCGTTCGGCCGAGCTGGCAATCGTCGACATGGACGGCCGCGAGCTTGCGGTGCACCGCATTCCTTACGGTTCGTACGTGCTGTTCGACGATGGCCACATCGTCTCGCAGGGCGACCGCATGGCCGAGTGGGACCCGTTCACCATGCCGGTGATCACCGAGAATCCCGGCGTCGTGAAGTTCGTCGAGATCATCGAAGGCAAGACGATGACCGAGCAGGTCGATGAAGCGACGGGCATCGCCCAGCGCGTCATCACCGAAAATCGCGGCGTCGCCGCCAAGAAGGAGGATCTTCGTCCCCGCCTCACCCTGCTGGATGAGTCGTCGGGCGAGGCCGGTCGCTACATGCTGGCGTCGGGCGCGGTGCTCTCGGTCGAGGATGGTGCCACGGTGCATGCAGGCGACGTTCTCGCCCGCGTCAGCCGCGAATCCGCCAAGACCCGCGACATCACCGGCGGTCTGCCGCGCGTCGCCGAGCTGTTCGAGGCACGCAAGCCCAAGGAAAACGCGATCATCGCGAAGGTCTCGGGCCGCGTCGTGTTCGGCAAGGACTATAAGGCCAAGCGCAAGATCGGGATCATGCCCGAGGACGGCGGCGAGGTCGTCGAGTATCTGGTGCCGAAGTCGAAGGTGATCGACGTTCAGGAAGGCGACTACGTCAAGCGTGGCGACAATCTGATCGGCGGCAGCCCCGATCCGCACGACATTCTCGAGGTGCTCGGCATCGAGCCGCTCGCCGAATATCTCGTGTCGGAAATCCAGGAAGTCTATCGACTGCAGGGCGTGAAGATCAACGACAAGCACATCGAGGTGATCGTTCGCCAGATGCTGCAGAAGGTCGAGATCATCGAATCCGGCGACACCACCTTGCTGGTGGGCGAGCAGCTCGATCGCGACGAAATGGACGAGCAGAACGCCAAGCTCGACAAGGGTCAGACCCCGGCACAGGGCAAGCCGATCCTGCTCGGCATCACCAAGGCGTCGCTGCAGACCCGCAGCTTCATCTCGGCGGCGTCGTTCCAGGAGACCACCCGCGTCCTCACCGAGGCGGCGGTCCAGGGCAAGCAGGACACCCTGCTCGGCCTCAAGGAGAACGTGATCGTCGGCCGGCTCATCCCGGCGGGCACCGGTGCGGGCATGAACCGCCTGCGTGTCGCGGCCTCGTCGCGTGACGCGGCGCTTCGTGTGGCCCAGCGCCGCATGAACGAAGCAACGCTGATCGCGCCGAACTCGGCGAAGGAAGAGCATGACGCCGAACTGGCCCGCTCGGCCCGCGACGCTGGCGGCACCGG
The DNA here is from genome assembly GCA_030146605.1 of Sphingomonas sp. Classification (GTDB taxonomy): domain Bacteria; phylum Pseudomonadota; class Alphaproteobacteria; order Sphingomonadales; family Sphingomonadaceae; genus Sphingomonas. Next base: position 3,271 of record JASLBO010000090.1, read on the forward strand.
CGACGACGCGCTGGCCAGCGTGGTCCCCTCGGGCCACGGCACCGACGCGGACGCCGGCGAGTATCTGAACAAGAGCGAGTAATCGCTTCCGTTCGGCCGCGCACGCGCTGACAAGAAAAGCCGCCGTCCGGGAAACCGGGCGGCGGCTTTTTCTTGAACGGTTATGTGCTCGCGGGCCGGGGTAGCGAATGTTCGCCAGTGGATAACGGCCGATGCAATCCTCCCGCCAAGGGATTGAAGTTGGCAACGGGGTCGGAAGAACGATGCGCCCGCCCGAATACAGCGCTGCGGAGCCGATTGCGGGAGGCATCGCCTTTTCCCGTTGCAATGTAGGATTTCAAATGTTCCTGCTCTGTTCTGCGCATGAGCGCAGAAGCAGGAGAACGCGACAATGGCTTTTGTAACAGACACCGACCTGGCCGCAGCGGGCGCCGGGCAAGGCGCGAACATGGTGGGATTCACTCAGGATGAGACCGGCGCGGTGACGCGAACCGCAATGGCGAAGATGCGCGACATCGTCTCGGTGGAGGATTTTGGTGCCGTAGGCAACGGTACGGCCGACGATACCGCAGCGCTGCAAGCTGCTTTCGCCAGTGGTCGAAGCCTTCATTTGGGGAAGACGTATCTGGTCAAAGCCAGATTGGCGCTTTCCTCTGACAACGTGGCGCTGACGGGCGGCGGCACGATCAAGGTCGCCGCCGATTTTGCCCTTTCGGTGGACGGCGATGTCAATGGCACCAATATGCGCCTCGTGTTCGTCACCGGGAGCAATGTGACCATCGCAGGGATCGTCTTCGATGCGACCGATGCCCCGTTCGGCACTGCTGCCGAGAACGGCTTCATCTGGAGTACCGGCGCATATACCGCGGTTCGCGATTGCCATTTCATCGGCAATCCAAAAGGAACGTGCGTGTGGGCTCTCGGCCTCGCCGCCTATCTGAGCGTGACCGGAAGCCGGTTCACCGACTGCAGCGGCGCGGTCTTCACCAAGGGGCGCAATTCGGTCGTCAGCGACAACATCATCATCAATGCCACGGACGCGGCCATTGCCCTGAACGGCACGACTTGCGTCGGTACCGTGGTGTCCGGGAACTCGATCAGTAACGAGAGGGGGACCCCCGTCCCGTCGATGATCGCGATCGAGGAAGGCGCACGCAACTGGACGATCACGGGCAATACGCTGACCGGGGTCAGCGGAGGCGGCATCATCTGCACCAATGTTCTGGATAATTCCGCGGCCGAGGGCGGAACGATCATCGGCAACATCGTCGACGGCGCGCTGTTCGACGGCCAGCCGAACACCACCGACAATCCGGCTGCTCTGATCGCCATCAGCGAGAAATACTACAATTGCATCCTCATCGGTAACCAGCTGCGCAACTGCCCGGTCGGGAATTCGAACTCGCGCCTGGCGATCCTCCCGGCCACGGGAACGATCTTCTCGGACAATCTCGTTGATGGCTCGGCGACGCCCGGCCTCTCGGCGATTATCACCATCATTCCCGGGGACGCTGGCATCACGATCGAGGGTAACCGGACGATCGCTGCCAGCGGCGGCCGGCATTATCTGGTCTCGCCGGGGGATTATGCCGACGTGCCTTGCGTCTTCATCGGAGGAAGATTCCATGGCGGCGCGGTCGGCATCGATTCGGAATTGGGCGCGGCGGGCATCACCCATTTCTCGCTCAAC
>JASLBO010000131.1 GCA_030146605.1 Sphingomonas sp.
GCCGAGAGGGTGGTCGAGCGCCGCGATGCCGTCGCGTCGGAACCGCGGCGCGGCAACCGCCGCCAGCCCGGGCGGGCCGTCGGGCAGGTCGCCCGCGCCGACATGCACGTAGCTGCGCACCCCCGGCAGCGCCAGGACGCGCCCCGGCAACGTCGCCGGGGATATGAACCGCGATTGCGGGCCGGCGACACCCGCGGTCACGCTGCCGATCCGGATCACCGCCAGCGGCTGGCACGCCTGCAGAAGCTCGATCGCCGGAAAGCTGATCGCCGCGTCGCCGCCCAGCAGCACGGGCAAGCTCCCGCCAGGCGTCACCTGGCTCAGTATCTCGGCGATGCGCGCGAAAAGTTGCGCCTGGGGTTCGCCTGGATCGACAAAGACGTCGCCGCAATCGCCGATCGTCACGCCGCGCAGGATCGGTTCGCCGAGATCGGCGTCGAACCATCCGTGCGGCTGTCCCGTGCGCCGGTCGATCCCGTATAGCAATTGCAGCGAAGTCTCTCGCAGTGCCGACGGGCCCTGCCGCGCACCGGCGGCCGCGCGATCGCTGAGATCGTAGGGCACGCCGACGACCACCACGTCGGTGCCGCCGGGCGCCAGCTTGTGGGCGGGACAATCGAACAGCCGCACCGGAGGGTCGGTCGCAAGTCTGTGATGAGAGATCCTCCCCGCATCCCCTTCGGCGATCAGGAATCCCTTGTCGCGAAGCCGTTCGATCGCCGAAGCCCTGCGCCCGTCGCCCTGCGCGACTGCAACCGGGTTGCGCGGCTTCTCGAATTGGAGAAGCAGCGCGTCCAGCGCCCGCGGCACGCGGATCCGGGCTCCGCGGTGCCGCAGGTAGAGGGTCACGGTCTGCACGTCGCTCTGCTCGACCTGCAACGACGGTGAAATCACCAGTCTTTCCGCAACGGCTCTCGATGCGCCCTCCTCCACCGATGCTTCCGCGACCAAAGGAGAGAGTTCGTCCATGCTCAGGCGCTTTCCAGTACCTGCAGCATTTTCGCTTTCACCCGGCGAGAGCGCTCGGCAAGAGGTGCCGCCAGGGCATCGCGCAGCACGCAGATCATCACCTCGCGCCCAAGCGCCATGTCATCGGCATCGTCGAGCGCATCGCGAATGCACGGGTGCGGCATGCGCGCTCGGAACAGATCGGCGTTCTTGCGCGCGATCAGGCCCAATTCCACGCGCCAGTCATGCGATCGCGTATAGGCAGCGAGGTTCAACGCATTGACGATGTCGAAGCTGACGGTGATCGAATTGGACAGGGTGACCACATGGTGCGCCCAGTTCGGGCCCCAGATCAACAATTCGCCCGGATTGAGCGACGTCGCCCACGGCCGGGCCTCGCGCCAGGTGGGAAATTCGGCGTCGTTCGGGTTGAGCGGGTCCATGTACCCCAGCTCCCGGTTCCAATAATGCCTTTTATCCTCGGGGCTGTAGAGGATGGCCTCCTTGTGCCCCTGAAGCTGCGCCAGATAGGCGATGACCGCGTTATTGTCCTGGTGCAGCGGAGTCAGCGCTCCCCCCAGGCTCACATACAGCCAGACATGGTTGCCCGACTGGTAATAATAGGGAATTTCGTTGTTCAGATACTCCATCGGGTCGGGCACCAACGGCTCGAGCTCGGCGAGCACCTTCTCGCGTGCGTGCCGAACAAGCCGCAGATTTCCGCAGTAGAGCGGCAGATCGAGGTCGCGCAGGACAGAAGCGTCCCCTTTGGACCATTTCCCCTCGAACAGCTGATCGAGCCGCTCGGGATCCTGCACGTATCTGAGATAGGTGCCGAAATCGGTTTTCACCTGGCACATTTTCGAGTGCTTGTGAGTGATGAACTGCGGCGCGCCCGCGGTGACCGGAAAAGAACCAAAGGCTTCTGTCAGCTTCTCCAGGCTGGTCCAGCTTCGGCTGGCCGCCCATTGCCCGGTGAAGCCCCGGACCACACAGGGATGCTCGGCCAGCACGCCCGGGGAGGTCGCGATAAGCCGCTGGAACGCCTCGAGTTCATAGACGGGGATCTCTCTAGACCGCATGGCAGCTTCCTTGAAGGGAAGTGAGATGGACGTGCTCGGTCCTTTCGCCGGCCGCGGCTCCCCTCAACCGAAGCTGATGGCTCCAATCCTCCGCCATCCCGTGAATGAGCTCTGCCGCGACGAGGCTGGTGGCCGCCTCCGGATCCACCACCGGATTCACTTCGACCAGGTCCATGCCGACGATCTCGCGATGCCGGACCAATGTCTGCAGCAAGCTCCTCACCTCGCGCGGCAGCAGGCCGTCGGGCACCGGCGCGCTGGTGCCGGGCGCCCGCAGCGGATCGACGACATCGATGTCGATCGAAAGGTAGCAAGGCAGCTCGGCCGGAACGAGCGCGAGCAATGCCTGCGCGTCGAGCTCGCGCGCGCAGCTGGTGGTCACCACCACCGATTTCGGGCCAAGGGCACGCTCATCGCCGACGGTGATGCCGCGATAGCCGATCTGCACGATCCGGCTTACGCCGTCCAAAGTGGATATTCGACGCAGAACCTGCTTGTGATTGTGGCACTTCGCACCGGACCACGGACTAAAGTCGGTGTGCGCGTCGAACCAGATCAGGCACAGGTCCCGCGATCGCTGCAGCACCGAAACGGGCGCGTAGGTAATCGAGTGGTCGCCGCCGAGTATCACCGGGCAAAGGCCGCATTCGCTTATGCGCTGCGTCACCGCGGCGATGCGATTCAGGTGCACCTGCAGATCGGGCGCGCCCGAGCGATCCACGTCGCCGATGTCCACGCCCCAGAGCTGCGGTTTGGTCAGCTGCAGGCTGGCGCGGCGGATCGCAGCCGGTGCGTGCGATGCACCGCGCGATATCACATTGCCGTGATCGGTCGGCGCTCCCACGACGCACATCGCTCCGGCCTCCGGCAGCGTGTCGCGCACGCGCGGCCAGCCGAACAGCGAAACCGGAGGGCCGAGGTCGTCCATCGGGACCTCAGAGCCCGTCATGCGCGGCACTCATTGCTGCAAGTGCCAGATGGCAGCCGATGATCGCGGTCAAGCCGGACGACCGCGACCGCAGATCGAGCCCGACGAGATCGACGGCGACGATGCGGTGGACCGTGCCCATGGCGGCGATCCGCACCTTCATCTCGTGCAACGTCGGTCCCGCGCCCGTCAGCCAACCCTGTGTGACGATGCCCAGATCGATCGACAGGTAGATCGAAAGCGCTTCGCCCTGCCCGCCCGGCCCGTCCTGCCACGCGCCGAGATTCATGACGCGCTCGACCTTGTCCATTCGCGGCAAATGTTGCTCGGCCCGCTCCGCGGTAATCTGCACTATCGTCAGCTTGGGGTGCTGGCGCAGTCCGCCAAGAGCCGCGCCGGTCACCGAGCGGTCACCGCCGAGGATCACCGGCACGGTCCGGCCGGCGCAACATTGCGCGAGCGCTTCGCCAACCCGCCCGAAAAAGCACTCCTGGTCCTCGCCATATTCGACAGCGACATCACCGGCGTCGGCGAGCGTCGCACCGCGCAGCATCCGGACGCCGCGGTTCACATCGAACCATCCGCGAGGACGGCCATCGGCGAAATCCAGTTGATAGGCGTAGTCGAGCGACTTCTGGCGGATCAAGGCAGGCGCAAGACGGCTGTCGATGA
>JASLBO010000132.1 GCA_030146605.1 Sphingomonas sp.
GCGAGGCCACTCCCGTCGAGGACCTGTCAGGGCTCGCCGCCAAGGCCGCGACCGGCGACATGGACGCACGCTACGAGCTCGCCGGCGGGCAGATGGCCGCGGGCGACCGCGACGCCGCCGCCACGACTCTGCTGGCGATGATCGCCGAAGACCGCGAATGGAATGAGAGCGCGGCGCGCGCACGGCTACTCAAGCTGTTCGAGGCAGCGGGGCTCGAGGATCCATGGGTTTCGGCGCAGCGGCGCAAGCTCTCGGCAATTCTCTTCGGATGACTGCAACGCGGCTCTCGGTGTTTCCGCTGGCGGGAGCATTGCTCTTCCCGCGGATGCACTTGCCGCTCCACATCTTCGAGCCGCGATACCGCGCAATGATTTCCGACGCGCTCGCACGCGACCGCCGGATCGGCATGATCCAGCCGCGCGATGCCAACGAGCCGCCGACCTTGTTCGACGTGGGCTGCGTCGGCCGGATCGCCGAAGTCGAAGCGCTGCCCGACGGGCGCTACGATATCGTGCTGGAGGGGCTGACGCGTTTCACCGTGTTGCGCGAGCTCGACGTCACGACGCCATTTCGGCAGATCGAGGCCGAACTGGAAGCGTCCGGCGAGGAAGAGGCCCTCGCGCTGGCCGAGCGCGCCTCGCTCGAGATCGAATCGCGGCGCTTCGCCGATGGGCTCGGCTATGCCGTGGACTGGGAAGCAGTGACCCGGCTCGACGACGAATCTTTGGTCAACGGGATCGCCCAGATCGCGCCGTTCGACGTCGCCTCGAAACAGGCTTTGCTCGAAGCCGACGGACTTTCGAGCCGCGCCGAGCTGATCATCCAGCTGATGCAGTTCTTCGGCCGGCACGGCGAGGAAGGTGGCGTGACGCTGCAATGAGGATGGCGCAATGATCGACCCCTGGCTGCTCGAGCGGCTGGTGTGCCCGGCGACGCGCACGCCGCTGCGCTACGATGAAGCGGCGGCAGAGCTGGTGTCCGATGAAGCCGGCCTTGCCTATCCGGTGCGGGATGGCGTGCCGGTGCTGATCGTCGAAGCGGCGCGACAGTTCCGCGGATCGACGGACTGAAGGGCGATCGTCGCGAGCAGCAATATCGCTGCCCGAGAGCGATCAAACCGTCAGTCCCTGCAGCAATTTGGGTACGTCGCCCGATTCACCGCGCGCCTCGGCCATGAACCAGTTTTTGAGCGGCGGCAGCTTGTCGACCGCCGAGAGGCCGAAGCGGCGCACGCTGGCGGCAGTCTTGCCCGGGATGCCGAACAAGCGGGTGAGACCGTCGGTCGCGGCGGCAACCATGAACGTGTCGAGCCCGCGCCAGCGCTGATAGCGCGCGAGCAGCTGCGGATCGCCGAGATCCATGCCCAGCCTTTTGCCCTCGACGAGTACCTCGACAAGGGTCGCGACGTCGCGGAAGCCTACATTGACGCCCTGCCCGGCGATCGGATGGATGCCGTGCGCGGCATCGCCGACCAGCGCGAGCCGGTTCGAGGTGATCCACGCGGCATGGTGAAAGCCGAGCGGGTAGCTGAACCGCGACGACAGCGGGCCGAGGGGACCGAGAAACCCGCCCATCCGCTTGTCGACTTCGGCGAGATAGCCACGGTCGGAAATCTTGTTCATCCCCGCCGCGTCGCGCGCGTTGACGGTCCACACCACCGCCGAGCGATGGCCATGTTCGTCGTCGAGCAACGGCAGGATCGCGAACGGTCCTTCGGGGTAGAAGATCTCGAAGGCGATGTTCTCGTGGCTGCGCGCGTGGCCGAGCGTCGCCACCATCGCTGCGTGATCGTAGCTCCAGCGCGCGGTCTTGAGCCCCGCGGCATCGCGCGTCGGCGAGTTGCGGCCCTCGGCGGCGACCAGCAAAGGCGCGCGGACGACCGCGCCCGAATCGAGCGTGGCGGTGACGCCGAATTCGCCGCGCTCGACCGACACCGCGCGAGCCTTCATCCGGAGATCGGCACCCGGCGCGGCCTGTGCAGCCTCGAACAATGCGGTCCGCAGGATGCGATTTTCGAACATATGGCCGAGCGCGTCTTCTTCGGCCTCCGGCGCGAAATCGAGCTTGCCGGGCGCGAGCCCGTCGCTGACCCGGATGCCTTGGATCGGGCAGCCCTTGCCGGCGAGCCGCGGCGTGACACCGATCGCTTCGAACATCCGCATCGGCGCACTGGCGATCGCCGAGGCGCGGCCGTCATAGCCGGCACCGAGAATCGTCTCGGGATCGGCGGGGTCGACGACGATCGAGGTGAGGCCATGCGCATTCAGCGCCGTTGCCAAGGCGCTGCCGACCAGCCCGCCGCCGAGGATGAGTAGGTCTGCGCTATCCATGTATCGGCACTAGCCGGATGGTCGCGCGAGTGGAAGCGCGAAGCGCCAGTCCCTCCGCGGGCGGGTACAAAACAGGTCCACCTTGACGTCAGACTCTCGGTAGGCGATGATTCCGTTTGCACCCCCTGACATTTTGGAGGCTGGGCCATGGCTTCCCGGGCACAACCGTCGCTGTTGCGCGACACGATGAAGGCCGGCGTGCGCCGGAGCGGCGCGCTGATCGCCGGAACCCTGCTGTTCCTCGCGACCATTGGCGTCGTGCTGGCGCTGCTTACCTATAATTCGCAGGATCCGTCGCTCAACACGGCTTCCGGCGGGCCGGCGCGCAACCTGCTGGGGCTGCCCGGTGCATGGATTGCCGATCTGCTGCTCGCGACCCTGGGCCTGCCGGTGGCGCTGCTCGCCCCCGCCGGGCTGATCCTCACCAACCGGCTGTGGCTCGATCGCCCGCTCGGCGACTGGAAAAGGATGCTGCGCGGCGCGGTGATCGGCGTGGTGCTGATGGCGACCGCGCTCGCCTTCTTCTCGAGCGATTCGGTATTGTGGCTGGTCGGCGGCTGGGGGGGCGTGGTCGGGCTCTCGATCGCCGGGCTGTTTGGCTGGATGATCGGGTTCATAGGCGATCCGGTGCTGATCTTCTGGCTGGCGCGCGGGCTCGGGCTGACCTTCGCGCTCGCCGGGCTGTGGGTTTGGTGGCGCAGCCTCGACTTCACGCTGCCCGAGCGGGTCGGGATTGGAATGCCGCGGCTGTTCGGGCCGGGCAAGACACCGCTGCTGCGCGCGCCCGATCCGCAGGAGTTGCGCGAGCCCGGCGAGCCCCGCGAGCCGCGCGAGCCCCGCAAACTGGTGGTCCCCGACAACCGCCCGGGCCCGGTCATCGCCGAGCCGAGCATCGGGCCTTCGCCTGCCCGGCCCAAGCCGCCGGTGCAGAGCAGCCTCGATTTCAAGGACACCTACAAGCTGCCGCCGCTCGATCTGCTCAAGGCCGCGCCGCCGAACCAGAATCCCCAGATCGACAAGCTCGCGCTCGAACGCAATGCGCGGCTGCTCGAAAGCGTGCTCGACGACTTCAACGTGAAGGGGCAGATCGTCGAGGTTCGTCCCGGCCCGGTGGTAACGATGTACGAGTTCGAGCCGAACGCCGGGATCAAGGCGAGCCGGGTGATCCAGCTGGCCGACGATATCGCCCGCAACATGAGCGCGATCTCGGCGCGCGTCGCGACGATTCCGGGACGCACCGTGATCGGCATCGAACTGCCCAACGCGAAACGCGAATCGGTCAATCTGCACGAACTGATCGGCAGCGAAGCCTTCGAGGCGCAGGGTGCGACATTGCCGCTCGTGCTCGGCAAGAATATCGGCGGCGATCCGGTGATCGGCGATCTCGCGCCGATGCCGCATCTGCTCGTTGCCGGCACCACCGGTTCGGGCAAGTCGGTCGGGCTCAACGCGATGATCCTGTCGTTGCTCTACCGGCTGACACCCGACCAGTGCCGGATGATCATGATCGATCCCAAGATGCTCGAACTGAGCATCTACAAGGACATCCCGCATCTCCTCGCCGACGTGGTGACCGATCCGCCCAAGGCCGTGCGCGCGCTCAAATGGGCTGTCGAGCAGATGGAAGACCGCTATCGGATGATGGCGAGCGTCAACGTCCGCAGCCTCGCCAGCTTCAACGACAAGGTTCGTCAGGCCAAGGCGAAGGGGCAGAAGCTCGGGCGCAAGGTGCAGGTCGGCTATGATCCCGAGAGTGGCCGGCCGATCTACGAGGAAGAGACGCTCGAGCTGGCGCCGCTGCCGCAGATCGTCATCATCGTCGACGAGCTCGCCGATCTGATGATGACCGCGGGCAAGGAAGTCGAGTTCCTGATCCAGCGACTGGCGCAAAAGGCGCGCGCGGCGGGGATCCACCTGATCATGGCCACGCAGCGCCCCTCGGTTGACGTCATCACCGGCGTGATCAAGGCGAATCTGCCGACGCGGATCAGCTTCCACGTCACCTCCAAGATCGACTCGCGCACGATCCTCGGCGAGCAGGGCGCCGAGCAGCTGCTCGGCAAGGGCGACATGCTCTACATGCCCGGCGGCAAGCAGATCGTCCGCGTTCACGGCCCGTTCGTCAGCGATGACGAGGTTCAGGCAGTCGCCGATTTCTGGCGCGCGCAGGGAGCGCCCGATTACATCACCGCGGTTACCGAAGAGCCCGAGGATGGCGGCTTTGCGCTCGAGGGCGGCCCCGACGGGGACGATTCGCCCGAGGACCAGCTCTATCGCCGCGCTACCCAATTGGTCGCCGAGAGCCAGAAGGCGTCGACGTCATGGCTTCAGCGCCAGCTCCGGGTCGGCTACAATTCGGCGGCGCGGCTGGTCGAGCGGATGGAGAAAGACGGGCTGGTGTCGCGACCTGACCATGTCGGCCGCCGCGAGGTGCTGATGGATACCGACGGACGGCCGCTGTGAGGATCGTTTCGTCGGGCAACGGGTTCAGCGGACATTCAAACCGCGCCCGCTAGGTGCTCAGCCAAAGCATTCGGAGAATATCACGTGTTTGCACGGCCCCTCGCTCTCACCCTCCTGTCTGCGCCGGCGCTGATCGCTTCCGCGCCTGCGGGAGAGCTCACGCAGGTGCAGCAGCATCTGCAGGGCGTGACCAGCATGACCGCGAATTTCAGTCAGACCGATCGTAACGGCCGCGTGCTGACCGGCACGATGACGCTCAAGCGCCCCGGCAAGATTCGCTTCCAATATCAAAAGGGCGTGCCTCAGCTGATCGTCGCCGACGGACGCAGCCTCTATTTCATCGATTATCAGGTGCGGCAGGTGAACCGCTGGCCGATCGGCAATTCGCCGCTCGCGGTTCTGACCAATCCGACGCGCGACATCACCAAATCTGCCAAGCTTAAGCCGACCGGCGACCCCCGCGTGGTCTCGATCGAAGTGCACGATCCCGCCCATCCCGAATATGGCCGGATCACGATGATCTTTCAGAAGAACGCCGCGGGCCCGGCCGGGCTGATGCTGCAGGGCTGGGTGGCGCTCGATTCCCAGAATAATCGCACCACGATCCGCCTTTCCGGCCAGCAGATCAACGGCAATGTCTCCGACGGAACGTTCCGCTGGAACGACCCGCGGAGCCAGGGCCCGCGGAATCGCTGAGTTTTCGGGCAATCGTTCATGCTGGCGACAGGTTGCCGTCCCTAGAAACGAACTTGCGGATGTGGGGCGGTACTCGGGATTTTCCCCCTGTTGCTCGGGATCGAACCACTTCCCGCCTGCGTGACGAACGCTAGGTCGGCCCTCGCTCCATTGCCCCCGGAGCGGGGGCCTTTCCGTATCCGGCAGACCTGCTTACATCGCCCCCGATGAAGATCGCTTCCTGGAACATTAATTCCGTCCGCTTCCGCATCGAGATCGTCGAGCAGTTCCTGCGCGAAGAATCGCCCGACATCCTCTGCTTGCAGGAAACCAAGGTGATCGACGGCGACTTCCCCGAAGCGCCCTTCCGCGCGCTCGGTTACGACCATATCATCAAGCACGGCCAACGGATGCACCACGGCGTGGCGATCATCAGCCGCGTGCCGGT
>JASLBO010000203.1 GCA_030146605.1 Sphingomonas sp.
CCCGAGGGAGCGTCCAGCGCAAGCGGAGGACGCTGCGCCACTGCTGGGCGGGTGCGGAGACGATCGGCGATGTTCGGGATGGGCGCGCATGGCGCGAGTGACGGGGCTCGAACCCGCGACCTCCGGCGTGACAGGCCGGCGCTCTAACCAACTGAGCTACACCCGCTCTCGAAGCGAGGAGGCGGGCACTAACCCCGGCTTCAGGGGGTGTCAACCGGATTGGTCGCGACTTTCTCGCCGGGGCCCGCGCGGCTCGGCCGGATCGGCGATCAAGGTGCCGTGTTCGAACAGGAAACCGGCGATGTCGGGTTTGCCCGCGGCGTTGAGGACGGTCTGGATGATGATCAGCAGCGGCACCGCGAGCAATGCACCCGGCGTACCCCATACCCACCCCCAGAAGCTGAGCGAGATGAGGATCAGGATCGGGCTGATCGTCAGCCGGTGCCCTACGATCAGCGGCGTCACGACATTGGCCTCGATCAGATGCGCCCCGATCACCATCACTGCTGGCAGCAGCGCCCACCAGAGGTCGGCGAAACTCATCAGCCCGCCAAGCGCGAGAAGCAACGCCGCCATGACGGGTCCGATATAGGGAATGTAGTTGAGCAAGGCGACGATCCCGCCCCACATCAAGGGAGTGGGCATGCCGATCGCCCACAGCGCGCCGGCGACGATCAGCCCGAGGGTCACGTTGATCAGCGTGATCGTGCCGAGATAGGCGGACGTATCGTCGACGACGTCCTGGATCACCCGTGCCGTTGCCATCGCACCGCCGAAGCTCGACCGCCGCGTGATCGCGTTGCGGCGCAGCCGGGTCCAGCCCGACAGGAAGAAATAGATGACCAGGATCGCGAAGAACATCTCGATCAGCGCCGAGGGTGCCGAGGTGGTGAACAGATCGAACAGGGAGCGCGGCGGGGCCACTGCAATCGTTTCGGGCTGACGCGCAGGCGTCGTCGCGAAATTGTGCAGTGTCTTGTCGACGAACCGCTCGAGCCGCGAATAGAAGCGGATCAAAGGTTCGAGATTGTGCTGGATCTTGGGAATGCTCTCGGGCAGCCGCTGCATCCACTGCCAAGCCGGCACGACGATCGAGGCCAGAGCGATATTGGCGACGCTCAGGAACATCAGCACGCAGATGAACGCGGCGAGCGGCGCCGGCATCCGGTGCCGCTCGAGCCATTCGAGCATCGGCACCAGCGCGATAGCGATCACCAAAGCGGCAGTGAGCGGCAGGAAGAAGGGCGAGCCTTCGCGCAGCGCGAAGGGGATCCCGAACAGAAGCCCTAATCCGATCATCAGCGCGAGCGCCGCCATCAGCCGGTCGCGCTTGAGCCCGTCGCCCGGATTTTCCTGCGGCTCGGGCGCGAGGATCGGTTCGCGCGGCGCGGCCGGGGGAATCCCTCCGTCGCTCTCGCTGCCTCCGCCCATGGCCCGCGGCTGCTCGTCCACCCTTCGTTCTCCTTCACCCTGCTTCTAGGGGGCGGTTGCGCGGCCCGCAATCCGGGCTAGGCTGGGCCATGGGCGAATTGCTACTGGTCCTCGACGAAGGCACCACCTCCACCCGCGCGATACTGTTCGCGCCCTCGGGCGAATGCCTCGGCAGCCACGCCGCTGAACTGACCCAGTATTATCCCGGCCCCGGGCTCGTCGAGCACGATGCCGCCGAGATATGGCGGCGCAGCCTCGCCTGCGCCCAGGCGATGGTCGACAAGGCCGGCGGTGCCGACAATATTGCCGCAATCGGCATCACCAACCAGCGCGAGACGATCGTCTTCTGGGACAAGACGACAGGCGAGCCGCTCGCCCCCGCGATCGTCTGGCAGGACCGCCGCAGTGCCGCATTGTGCCGCGAATGGCGTAAGGCCGGCGAAGAACCCGGCGTCCAGGCGCGCACCGGCCTGCTGCTCGATCCCTATTTCTCGGGCACCAAGATCGCCTGGGCGATGGCGAACTGGCCGCAACTCCGGGAAGCCGGCGAGCGCTTGGCGATCGGTACGATCGAGAGCTGGCTGGTGTGGAAACTCACCGGCGGTCTTCACATCACCGACGCCACCAACGCCTCGCGGACCTTGTTGATGGGGATCGGCTCGGGTGGCTGGAGCGATGGTCTGCTCGACATGATCTCGGCGCCTCGCGACGCGCTGCCCGAGATCGTCGACTGTGCCGGCCGCTTTGGCAGCACCAGCCTGTTCGGCGGCGAGATCGCGGTCTGCGGCCTTGCCGGTGACCAGCAGGCGGCGACGATCGGTCAGGCTTGCTTCGCCAGAGGCGATACCAAGGCGACCTATGGCACCGGCGCCTTTGTCCTGACCAATGCTGGCAGCGCCCCGCCTGCTTCGAAGCACCGTCTGCTGGCCACCGTTCTCTGGCAACTCGGCGGTCGCCGCACATATGCGATCGAAGGCTCGGTGTTCGTCGCGGGGAGCCTGATCCAGTGGCTGCGCGATGCGGTGGGGCTGATCGAGACGGCACCGGAGACAGAGGCGCTGGCGCGCTCGGTCCCCGACAATGGAGGCGCCTATCTGGTGCCCGCATTGAGCGGCCTCGGCGCGCCGTGGTGGGAGCCCGAAGCTCGCGCGGCGCTCTCGGGTCTCAGCTTCTCCACCACCCGCGCCCATATCGTCCGCGCGGCGCTCGAGGCAATGGCGCACCAGAGCCACGATCTGAAGACCGCCTTTGCCGCCGACGGTACCGACTGGTCCCGGCTTCGCGTCGATGGTGGCATGGTGACCAACGACTGGATCGCGCAGGACTTGGCCGACGTTCTCGGCATACCGGTCGACCGGCCGGATTTCACCGAGACGACGGCGCTCGGCGCAGCGATGCTGGCAGGGGTGGGTTGCGGGCTGTTTAGCGGGCTGGAGGAAGCGGCGGCGATGCGGGGCACCTGCCGCACGTTCGAACCCGAACTGGATCCCGGGGACCGTGAACGCCGCCTCGCCGGTTGGTCCGCCGCGGTCGAAAATGTCGTTACCCCCGCAAAAGCGGGAGCCCGTCTCCCGAACGCGCCGCAGGCGCCCGGCTAAAATGGGCGGCCAAGTCTACATCATCGCCAACCGCAAGGGCGGTGCGCTTTATACAGGCGTTACCGCCGATATTGCCCCCCGCATGGCCTGCATCGCGACGCGATCCCGATTGATGCGACCTGTTGGTCGACATTAACAATCTCGAAATCGACAAATAACGTCATTCCCGCGGAAGGGGGCATCTCGTGCGCTTCCTGCTCTACCGCCGTGCTACTCACGGATTCGTCCGGAGATGGCCCCCCGCTTTCACGGGGGGTGACGAAGGTTTGGGATTAAGTCACCGCGTCGCCCGCGAACAGCGCTCGCAATTCCGTCTTCAGTATCTTCCCGTTCGCATTGCGCGGCAGCACGTCCTTCACGAAGCGCACCTGCACCGGAACCTTGAAACCCGCGAGCCGCGCGCGCACCCAATCCTGCAATTCAGCCTCGCTAGCCGACTTGCCCGGAGCGAGATGCACCACCGCTGCGGGCTCCTCGCCCAGGCTGCGGTGCGGCACGCCGACCAGCGCGCAATCGGTCACCGCCGGATGCGCGTAGAGGATGTTTTCTACTTCGCTGGAATAGATGTTTTCACCGCCGCGGATGATGATGTCCTTGGCGCGGTCGACGATGTAGAGAAAGCCCTCCTCATCGAGCCGCGCGAGGTCGCCAGTGCGCACCCAGCCATCGACGAAGGTCTCCGCCGTCGCATCGGGCCTGTTCCAATAGCCCTTCACGATCATCGGGCCGCGCGCCCAGAGCTCGCCGACCTCGCCGACGGCAAGCTCGCGATCGCCCTCCACCGTGAGGATCCTGAGGTCCGCGGTGGCCACCGGCGGTCCGGCACTGTTCGGCCGCGCCAGATAATCCGCGCCCGAATGGTTGGTCACCGTCGCCGTGGTCTCGGTCATCCCCCAGCCATTGGCCGGCAGCGCGCCGAATTCCTGATGGATGCGCCTGACCAGCTCGGGGGCCGAGGGCGCCCCGCCATAAGCGATCGTCTCGAGGCTGGAGAGATCGTAATTCGCCCGCGCCGGATGCTCGAGCAGCTGCCACGCGATCGTCGGCACCCCGCCGGTGGCATTGACCTTCTCGCGCTGGATGATCTCCATCGCGCGCTCGGGGTCCCATTTGCGCATGAACACCAGCGTCGACCCCGACGCCACTGCCCCCATCATCGCCGCCGAGCACGCAGTGACGTGGAAAAGCGGAATGACCAGCAGCATCACCTTGGGCTCGGGCATCGGCGGCGGCGTCTCGCCGCGCCGGAGCAGGGTCCGCGCCGCGACATAGGCGCTCGACATGATGTTGGTGACGAAGTTGCGATGCGTGCCAAGCGCACCCTTGGGGCTGCCGGTGGTGCCGCTGGTGTAGAAGATCGTCGCATCGTCGTCGGGCGCGACATCGGCATCGGGGAAGCCGACATCCTCCAGCGACGCCCAGTCGTTCGCCGCGCCGATCCACGATTCGAGCGCGACCGCGGGCTCCTCCAGCGCGCCCTTCGCACGGCTGACCACCACCCGTTCGAGATCGGGCATCTCGTGATAGCAATGCTTGAGCCGCTCGTGCCGCTCGCCATCGACGACCAGCAGCCTGGCCCCCGAATCCTTCATCGCATATTCGAGTTCGCCGCCGGTCCACCAGGCGTTGAGCGGCACCATGATCGCGCCGATGCTGACCCCGGCGAAGAAGATCGCCGGCCATTCGGGCAGGTTGCGCATCGCCAGCGCGACACGATCGCCCTTGCGGACGCCCATCTCGATCAGCTTTCGGGCGATATGCGCGGTCGCGCGGTAATTCGCCTCGAAAGTGACGCGCTCGCCCTCATGAACGGTGAATTCGCGCGCGCCATAGGCCCGCACCATCTGCGCCAGCACCCGAAGCGATGGCGGCGCGTTTTTCCACACCCGCGTCGGCACGCCGCGAATGTCGAGAGTCTCCATCTCGAACTTCGCGCCGGGCGCAGTCAGCAGCGCCTGCGTCTGCGCAAGCGACATCTTGGGCCAGTCGGGATCGAGCGGCACGATCGGTTCGGAAGCCAAGGCGACATCTCTCCAATGTGATTTTCTGAATGTTGGGTTTGGGCATCGCTGCCCCACCGAAAACAACGTTAGTGTTGATTCGCGCCGCGCTCAAGGCAATAGGGGAAGCGCACCGGCGATACGGTGCGCTCGACCGTATTCGAACGATAGGTATGCCGCTCGCAATGCACATGACACGGCCCGGACGTTACGGATTCGATGCTTCGCGGCTCGCGCGAATCGATGCGTTCGTGAAGGAGCGCTATCTCGACTCGGGCACGCTGCCCCATGCCCAGCTGCTCATCGCCCGCGACGGCGAGATCGCGCATTTCTCGCATCAGGGTTCGGCACGCGATGGCGGCGCCCCGGTCGACGAGGGCACGCTGTTCCGCATCGCATCGATGACCAAGCCGATCACCAGCCTCGCCTTCATGATGCTGGTCGAGGAGGCCAAAGTGGCGCTCGACACGCCGGTTCATCATGTTCTGCCCGAGTTGAAGGGCATCGGCGTTTATGCCGGCGGCGGTGCGGGCGCCCCGTTCGCGACCAAAGCCACGGTCGCGCCGATGCGGATGATCGACCTGCTCCGCCATACTTCCGGGTTCACGTACGGTTTTCAGGAGCGCACCAGCGTCGACGCCGCCTATCGCGAGTCGAAGATCGAGAGCTGGCACGGCAATCTGACGCTCGACCAATTCGTCGCGGCGCTGGGCGAGCTCCCGCTCGAATTCTCGCCGGGCAGCGAGTGGAATTATTCGGTGTCGACCGACGTGCTCGGTGCAGTGGTCGAGCGTGTTTCGGGCCTGAGCCTCGACCGCTTCTTCGCCGAGCGCATCCTTGGTCCGCTCGGCATGCACGACACCTTCTTCCAGGTTCCCGAAGACAAGATCGACCGCCTCGCCGATTGCTGGGCGCTCGACGAGAAGACGGGCGGACGCGTGCTCTACGACCGCGGCGACGCTTCGGCCTGGTCGCACTTTCCAAGGCTGATCTCGGGCGGCGGCGGGCTGGTGTCGAGCACGCTCGACTATCACCGCTTCTGCACGATGTGCCTCAATGGCGGAATGCTCGACGGGGTTCGGCTGGTCGGCCCCAGGACGATCGCGCTGATGACGATGAACCACCTGCCCGGCGGTTCGGATCTCGCCACCATGTCGCGCTCGCTGTTCAGCGAGGCGACCAATGCGGGGACGGGCTTCGGGCTCGGCTTTGCGATCACCACCGATGTCGCGCGGACGCTCGTCCCCGGGTCGGTGGGCGAATATTATTGGGGCGGGATGTTCTCGACGGCGTTCTTCGTCGATCCGGTCGAGCGCATCCACATGGTGTTCATGACCCAGTTCACCCCGTCGATGCGCTATCC
>JASLBO010000213.1 GCA_030146605.1 Sphingomonas sp.
CACCACGATCGCGTTCTGGAACGTCTTCACGCACCCCCGGCGCTTTCGTTTAAATGCCACCGTGCACCGTTTCGAAGTCCTCGGAGTATCGGCGCGGGGCATCATCGGGTTGATGAGCTTCCTGATCGGGATCGTGATCGCGCAGCAAGGCGCGGTGCAGCTCCGTCAGTTCGGTGCCGAAGTCTATACGATCAACCTCGTCGGGCGCATCACGCTGCGCGAGCTGGGCGTGCTGATGACCGCGATCATGGTCGCCGGCCGCTCGGGATCTGCCTTCGCCGCACAGATCGGCACGATGAAGCTCACCGAAGAGATCGATGCGATGCGTACGATCGGGGTCTCACCGATGGAGGCATTGGTGGTGCCGCGCACGCTCGCGGTGGTGCTGATGATGCCGTTGCTCGGCTTCTATGCCTCGCTGATCGCGATCATGGGTGGGTGTTTGCTCTGCTGGATCAGTCTCGACATCCCGCCGATCACCTTCATCCAGCGTATCCGCGAAGTCGTGCCGCTCACCGATTTGTGGGTCGGCATGATCAAGGCGCCTGTGTTCGGCGCGATCATCGCCATTTCGGGCTGCTTCCAAGGCATGCAGGTCGAGGCCGACGCCGAGCAGGTCGGCAACCGGACCACCACCGCCGTCGTCCAGGCGATCTTCCTTGTCATCGTGATCGACGCATTCTTCGCAGTGTTCTTCAGCGAAGTGGGTTGGATCTGATGCCGCGCCGCGAACGCGACGAAGTCGTTATCCGCGTCCAGGGCCTCAAGAACGGCTTTGGCGAGCAGATCGTCCATGAAGGGCTGGACCTTGAGGTGCGCCGCGGAGAGATCCTCGGCGTGGTCGGCGGATCTGGCACCGGCAAGTCGGTGCTGATGCGCTCGATCATCGGGCTGCAGACTCCGCTCGAAGGCAGCATCGAAGTGTTCGGCGAGAACACGATCGGCCGCGAGGAAACCGAGGCGACCGGTATCCGCAAGCGCTGGGGCATCCTGTTCCAGGGCGGCGCCTTGTTCTCGACGCTGACCGTGTCCGAGAACGTCCAGGTCCCGATCAAGGAATTCTACCCCGGGCTCGACCAGGCGCTGCTCGAGGAAATCGCCGCGTACAAGGTGGTAATGACCGGGCTTTCACCGGATGCCGGACCGAAATTTCCCGCAGAGCTGTCGGGCGGGATGAAGAAACGGGCCGGGCTCGCCCGTGCGCTCGCGCTCGATCCGGAATTGCTGTTCCTCGACGAGCCGACCGCGGGGCTCGACCCGATCGGGGCCGCCGCGTTCGACGAACTGACCGCGTCGCTTCAGAAAACCCTGGGACTGACCGTTTTCCTGATCACGCATGATCTGGATACGCTGTATGCGATCTGCGACCGGGTGGCGGTGCTTGCCGACAAGCGCGTGATCGCAGTCGGCACGATCGACGAACTGCTCGCGCTGGACCATCCGTGGATCCAGGAATATTTCAAGGGGCCGCGCGGACGCGCCGCGGTTGCCAGCGCCGAACGGGCGCAAGCGAGGACGTGAGGCTCTGATGGAAACGCGATCGAACCATGTACTCGTCGGCGCGGTGGTGCTGATCCTGCTCGCGGTGTTGTGCCTGTTCATCGTATGGCTGGCGCGGATGGGCGGCGGCAACGAGCGCCAGTACGACATCTTCTTCAAGCAGGCGGTCGATGGGCTCAATACGGGCTCGACGGTGAGCTTTTCGGGCGTGCCTTCGGGACAGGTGAAGGAAATCAGCTTCTGGAAGCCCGATCCCAGCCTCGTCCGCGTTCGCATCAGCCTCAACGACGACGTGCCGAT
The DNA here is from genome assembly GCA_030146605.1 of Sphingomonas sp. Classification (GTDB taxonomy): domain Bacteria; phylum Pseudomonadota; class Alphaproteobacteria; order Sphingomonadales; family Sphingomonadaceae; genus Sphingomonas. Next base: position 1,801 of record JASLBO010000213.1, read on the forward strand.
CCTCGAAGGCACCACCGCCTCGATCCAGGGTAGCTTCACTGGGCCCAGCACGGTGCAGCTCGACGGCGCGATCAAGGGCGCGCCGCCGATCGTGTGCCCCGAAGCGAATCCGCGCGCGGCGTGCCCGCTCGGCGTGCCGGTGATCCCGACCAAGCAAGGCGGCCTCGGCGCGCTGCTGAGCTCGGCGCCGCAGCTGCTCGAGCGCATCTCGACGCTGACCGAGCGCCTCGGCGACCTCCTCGGCGACAAGAACCAGAATTCGATCGCCGGCATCCTCGCCAACACCAACCGGCTGACCGACGCGCTCGCCGATCGCGGGCCCGAGATCGCCGCGACCTTGGCCGAGACGCGGATCGCCATTCAGAAGTTCGGGCTGGAGACCGTTGAGCTGGGCAAACTCGCCAACACGACCAACGGCGTGATCGCCGAAGACGTTCGCCCGACCATCGCCAATCTCAACCGCACGATCGGCTCGGCACGCAAGTCGATGGAGACGCTCGACGCGACGATCGGCGATGCCCGGCCCGGGCTGCAGGCGCTGTCGAAGAAGACGATCCCCGAGATCGGCCAGCTCGTTCAGGACCTCCGCGTGATGTCGACCAGCCTCGCCTCGGTCGCCGAGAAGCTCGATCAGGGTGGCGCGTCGAGCCTCGTCGGCTCGCCCAAGCTGCCCGACTACAAGCCCAAATGAGGACCATGATGAACAAGCGCGCTTTGCTCTTCGCCATGCCGCTGCTCGCGGCCTCCTTGAGCGGATGCATCTCGTTCGGCGGCAAGCCGCCCAAATCGCTGCTGACGCTGACGCCGACCGCGACGCTGCCGATCGGCGAATCGCAGCGTTCGAACGTCGCGGCGACGATCACCGTCGCGGTGCCGTCGCTGCCGCAGGAACTCGCCTCGTCACGCGTGCCGGTGCATTCGGGCGGGACCGCGATCGCGTTCGTCAAGGACGCGCAATGGGTCGAGCGTCCGTCGCAGCTGCTCCAGCGGCTGCTCGGCGACACGATCACTGCGCGGACCGGGCGGCTGGTGCTGAGCTCGCGCCAGTCGCTCACCGACCCCGGTGCCTATCTGATGGGCGAGCTGCGCCGCTTCGGCATCGAGGAAGAGACCCGCGAGGCCGTCGTCACGTTCGACGCTGCGCTCATCCGGGGGCCGGAGACGGTGGTTGAGAAGCGGCGCTTTGAAGCACGCGTGCCGGTGGCCGAGATCGAGGCTGCCCCGGTCGGTGCCGCGCTCAACCAGGCGGCGAATCAGGTCGCGGCCGAGGTTGCGGACTGGGTCGGGAAGTAATCCGGGGCAGGTTCCGCTTTGTCTCTGCTCAGGTGAATCAGGTCAAGGCGCGCGACGCACCGGCGCCTGTGCGTTGCAGATATCGGCGCCGCCAGCGGGCACGGTGAAGAAAGGCGGCTTGCGGTTTTCGCGCTCGTTCAGCCAAGCCGCGAAGCGTGGATTGTC
>JASLBO010000248.1 GCA_030146605.1 Sphingomonas sp.
GCCCAGCGCCCGACCAGCTGCGCGAGGATCGCTGCGCGACCGGCAAAGCCGCCCAGCAGCGCGGCCTCGAGGTTGAGCAGGCACAGATAATTCTCGCGGCCCATGCGAATCACGATCCGCCGCGAGCGCTCGGCCGGATCGGCAATCAGCCGCGGTCCTTCGGCATCGAGCTGCCGCTGCAGCGCCTTGGTGAAAGTCGACACCCACACCGTACCGCCCGAGCTTTCCGCCCACAGCGCAGCGGGGGCGAGATAGCCGAGCGTCTTGCCGATGCCGGTGCCCGCCTCCGCGAGCACGAGGTTGGGCGATTCGCGGTCGGCGCGCGGCGCGAAGGCGGCGGCGGCGGCGGCGGCATAGTCGCGCTGGCCCTGCCGCCGCTCGGCGACATCGGCATCGGGTAGGGTGATCGTCCGTGGGGCGGGGCGCGGCGCGCGTTCCTCCCATTCGGGAAGCTTCGAGAACAGCCAGCGCTCGGCCTTGGCCGGCTTGGCGATGACCGGGCTAAGCGCCGGCGCCCAGGGCCAGCGCAGCCGGAACAGCGACTGTACCGCAGTCCACGCACCCTCGCGCTCCGCCCATTCGCCCTGCGGGATTGCCAGCAAGGCCTGCGCCGCGTCGCGGAGGAAACCGGCGATCTCGGCATCGCTCTCGGGCACTGGCAGCCCGGCCGCGCGCGCGAGGCCCTTGGGCGTCGGCACCATGAAGCTGGCCGGGCGCAGGAACGCGAACAATTCGAGCAAATCGAGCCCGTTGAGCTCGGGATGGCCGAGCCGCTGTCCGATCAACGGCGCGTTGAGCAGGATCAGCGGCGTATCGGCCGCCATCCGGATCGCCTCGCCCCGGCTCACCGCGCGCGTTTCGTCGGCGGTGGCGATCCAGATGCCGCCATGGCTGGCATGGAGAGCGGGATAGGGGAGATGCGGCGTCATCGCGACGTTACCCTGTACGCATTTCGTTCCGCTTGAACAGCCCGGATGTGCGCTGCATCCCCGGCAATCTCACCGGCGCCGGTTCGATCAGCCGCGCGAGTCGCGCAGCGCTTGCCACAGTGCCTGGACTTGCCGATTGAGCGCGCCCAATTGCGCGCCGCTCATCCCCGCACGTTCGAGCAGCGCCTCGGCGAGGCAGCCGCATTGTTCGCGCATCGCCGTACCGCGCTCGGTGAGCCGTACCTGGACCTGGCGCTCGTCGTCGCGGCTGCGCTCGCGGGCGACGAATCCCGCCACCTCGAGCCGCTTCACCAGCGGAGTCACCGTACTCGATTCGAGCGCGAGCCGCTCGGCGATCGCGCCCACATTGCGCCCGTCGCGCTCCCACAAGGTGTGGAGCACCAGATATTGCGGATAGGTGATCCCGAGCTGGTCGAGCATCGGCTTGTAGGCGCGATTGATCGCCATGCTCGTCGCATAGAGCGAGAAGCAGAGCTGGTCGTCGAGCGGGAGGGCGGCGGACACGATCATTCTCCTTGGCCAAACCCGATATGGCTAAATGCATATCGCGATAAATAAACTGCTGGACAAGAGGCTGAGCCGCATATAACAATATCATTATCGCGATAATGATTATCGCGGCTTTTATGGAGATCCGATATGACCGTAGACGTGAAGTATCGCACCAGAGCCATTTCCACCGGCGGCCGCGACGGCGAGACCCGCTCCGAGGACGGGCGTTTCGTCGCCAAACTCTCAACCCCGAAGGAACTCGGCGGCGGCGGCGGCGACGGCACCAATCCCGAGCAGCTGTTTGCGGCAGGCTATTCGGCGTGCTTCATCGGCGCGCTCAAGGTCGCTGGCCAGCAGCTCAAGCTCAAGGTACCCGCCGAGACCAGGGTGACCGCCACGGTCGGCATCGGCCCGCGTGCGGCAGGCGGGTTCGGCATCACCGCGGATCTCGAGGTCAATTTGCCGGGGGTCGATCGCGCCGATGCGGAGAAGCTGGTCGAGGCGGCGCACCAGATTTGCCCTTACTCGAATGCGACCCGGGGCAATCTCGAGGTGGGACTGAGCGTCGCCTGACGCTTGGGGACGGCGCGGGCAAGGGTGGCACCCGGGCCCGCGCTTCGCTAGACGCGGCGGCATCATGACCGACAAGCACGAACTCCGCGCCGCCGCGCTCGAATCCAAGGCCTGGCCCTATGAAGAGGCCCGCAAGCTGCTCAAGCGCTATCCGGACGGCGCGCCGGCAAAGGGGCATGTGCTGTTCGAGACCGGCTATGGCCCGTCGGGGCTGCCGCATATCGGCACGTTCAACGAAGTGTTGCGTACGACGATGGTCCGGCGCGCGTTCGAGACGCTCTCGGACATTCCGACCCGGCTGATCGCGTTCAGCGACGACATGGACGGTCTGCGAAAGGTGCCGGAGAACGTCCCCAACAAGGAAATGCTGACGGCGCATCTCGGCAAGCCGCTGACGCGCATCCCCGATCCGTTCGGCACGCATGAGAGCTTCGCGGCGCACAATAACGCGCTGCTTCGCGAATTCCTCGACCGCTTCGGGTTTGAATATGAGTTCGTCTCGTCGACCGATTATTACGAAGGTGGCAAGTTCGACGAGGCGCTGAAGGGCGTGCTGCGCCACTATCAGGGCATCATGGACGTGATGCTGCCGACGCTGCGCAAGGAGCGGCAGGCGACCTATTCGCCGGTGCTGCCGGTCAGCCCCAAATCGGGCGTGGTGCTGCAGGTTCCGATCGAAGTGCTCGATCCAGACACCGGCATGATCGCCTTCGAAGACGACGGTGAACGCATCAAACAGTCGATCCTCACCGGCCACGCCAAGCTGCAGTGGAAGGTTGACTGGGCGATGCGATGGGTCGCGTTGGGCGTCGATTACGAGATGGCGGGTAAGGATCTGATCGATTCGGTGGTTCAGTCCTCAAAGATCGCGCGCGTGCTCGGTGGCAAGCCCCCGGAGGGGTTCAACTACGAGATGTTCCTCGACGAGAAAGGCGAGAAGATCTCCAAATCAAAGGGCAATGGGCTCAGCCTCGAGCAATGGCTCACCTACGGCCCGGACGAGAGCCTTGCCTTCTACATCTATCGCGAGCCCAAAAAGGCCAAGGCGCTGCACATTGGCCTGATCCCGCGCGCGGTGGACGATTATTGGCAGTTCCGCGGCAATTACGCGGAACTGCCAGTAATCGTCGATGGCGCGCGGGATCACGCCCATGTGGAGCTGCTTGGCCTTCTTCGGCTCGCGATAGGCGTAGAAGGCGAGGCTCTCCTCGGGCCCATAGGTCAGCCACTGGTCGAGGCTGAGGCCGTTGCCCTTCGATTTCGAGATCTTCTCGCCTTTCTCGTCGAGGAACATCTCGTAGTTGAACCCCTCCGGCGGACGGGCGCCGAGCACGCGGGCGATCTTCGACGACTGCGTGACCGAGTCGATCAGGTCCTTGCCCGCCATCTCG
>JASLBO010000263.1 GCA_030146605.1 Sphingomonas sp.
TGCGGGGCAGTCGCTGCTCGGATTCCTGAACGGCGATACGATCATGCTGCCAGGGGCCGGTCCGACGAATCTGGTGCTGTTCGGCATCACTGCAGGGCAGATCGTCAATCCGTTCGCCGCCTCGGGCGCGCCGGTCCTCACCAATTCGGGCGCGGGTAACACCCTCAACCTGGCCTCGAACACGCTGGTGGACGGCATCCTCATCGATGCGCCGAATGGACGGGGCATTTATGCCCTGGAGGCTGCGAACGTCACGATCCGGAACAGCAGCATCAGCGCCGACGGCAGTGCCATCCTGCTCGAGGGCGGTGCCGCCGGCGGCAGCGCCGCACTGAGCAACCTGGCGCTCTCGTCGACCGGCGGGATGGTCGCCCATTTCGACGGGACGGGCGGCGGAACCCTCATCGCCACGCAGTTGGACGGCATCACCATCCAGGGCGGCAATGGCGAACTGGGCGGCTTCTTTGCCCAGGACGTGCTGTTCGACGCCGATCTTGCCACGGCAGGTGCGCAGGCGGTGGTCGGTTCGATGACGATCGGTGCGGCGGGCGCTCGGGTCGAAGGCAACGGCCTGTCGGTTCTGGGCGGCGCCGGCAGCCTGGACTTCGTCAACCTCGACGTCGTGAATGCCAATTTTGTCGGCGTCCGGCTCAGCGGAATCGGCCTGACGGCAATCGTCCGCGCGGGTTCGATCGACACGCTGGACGATGATCCGCTGATCGGCACCCTTGCCGCGCTGTCGCTCAATTTCGGCAGCATCGTCGCTACCAATGGCGAAATCTCCATGTTCGGGACCAGCGCCGCCAACGCCGGCGAACCGGTGCTCAACGTGGCAAGGCTCGATTTCACCAACGGCCTGCTCGATCTCGGCGGCAGCGGCGACTATGTGTTCACCAACGCGTCGATCACCAATAGCATCGGGTCCGCGGTGTTCCTGACCGACGCTGTCAACCTCGATTATTCGGGCGACATCACCACCAATATCACCGGGGCCACGCTGACGGTCAGCGGGCACACCGGCACCGCGAGCTTCCACGACGGCACGATCGACGTGACCGGCGGCAGCGGCCTCCAGTTCCTCGATGCCGACGGCATTTACACCTTCACCGGCACCTCCACCCTCGCCGCCGGAATCCGTATCGCCAACGGCTCGTCGGGCAGCTTCAATTTCGGTGCCGGCACCACGATCACCAATCCAGCCGGTTCGGCGCTCGAGATCCAGAATTCGACCGCCTCGCTTTCGTATTCGGGCACGATCGACTATGCCGCCGCCGCCACGCCGGCGATCTATATCGCCAACCATTCGGGCGGGACGATCGCCTTCGACACCGGATCGCTCACCACCAGCGGGGGCAACGGCCTCACCTTCGTCAACGCCGACGGTACCTATACCTTCGCCAACACCATCGACATCGACTCGGACATCACCGGCATCGCGATCAGCGGCGGTTCTTCGGGCAGCTTCGACTTCGGCTCGGCCAGCTCGGTCGTCGCCACCGGAGGATCGGCGATCAGCGTTTTTGGCTCGACTGCGAACCTCGATTATCGCGGTCATGTCGAGGCGACGGGCGGCTTCGGGGTCAGCATCGGCGATCATTCCGGCGGAGCGATCGACCTGTCCGCCGCGACGATGGATCTCGCCGGCGGCACGCAGCTCCGCTTCGACAATGCCGACGCGACCTATGACTTCGGCTCGTTCACCGCGATCGGCGGCTCACGGATCGCCTTCCTCAACGGATCGGCCGGCACCTTCACTTTCGGCAATGTCGACATTGGCGGCATCGGCGCCGGCCAGACTGCGGTGGACCTGACCGGCGCGACCGGGAACGTGACTTTCCAGACGCTCGACATTGCCGGCACCGGCGGCACCGGCATCGACCTGACCGGATCGACCACCGCGGCCAACATCGTCGTCAACGAGAGCAGCAGCATCAGCGGCGTGGATGTGGGCGTCGATCTGACCAACGCCGCGATCACCGGCACTTTCCGCTATGGCGACGGCTCGAGCGCCATCCCCAACGGCGCCGCGTCGTCGATCAGCGCGGTCACCCCGATCGCGATCGGCGGGCTCAATCCGGGCATCGGGACCTACGACTTCGCCGATGTCGTGCTCAGCGGCGATACCAGCGGTCTGCAGACCAACAAGTCGATTTACTGGGTGCAATCGGGCGCAGTCGGCGCCGGCACGCGCGCCGATCCCGGCAGCCTTGCCGCGGCAGAAGCCTCGGGCGCCGACGTCATCATCCTGCTCGATACGCAGATCGGCGCCGGCCAGGACGTGATCGATGCCGCCTCGGCCGGCGGCAGCCTCGATCTCATTGCGAACCAGAGCCTGCTGAGCTTCCTCAACGGCGACACGCTGAGCGTCGGCGGGGGCGCCCCGGCAAACCTGGTGCTGTTCGGCCTCGCCGGCGGCACCGTCAGCAATCCCTATGCGGGCTCGGGCGCGGCTTTGCTCACCACCAGCCAGGCGGGCGCCAATACGGTCACGCTCGCCTCGGGCGCGCTGATCGACGGCGTCCAGATCGGCAATCTCGACGCGCGGGGCGTGTATGGCGCCGGCGTTACCGGTGTCACCCTCCGCAACAGCGCGATCTTCGGCGACCTCTTCGCGGTCCAGATCATCGACAACGGCGTCGCCGCCAATGCCGCGCTGAGCAACCTCGCTCTGTCGGGCGGCAACGTTGGCGGCTACGCGCTCTCGCTGGTGGGCAATGGCGGCGGCCAGCTCACCGTCACCCAACTTACCGGCATCAGCGTTGCCGGTGGCAGCCTGACCGGGGGCGTGTTCGGCCAGGACGTGATCTTCGACGCGGATCTGTCGGCGGCCGGGATCCAGACGGTGACCGGCACGATCGACATCGGCAGCGCAGCCAGTCGCGTCACCGGCGGTGGCTTCGTGATGGAAGATGCGACGGGTGCGCTCAGCCTCGCAACGACGATCTTCAACACAGGGTCGGTCGGCCTCTTAGCCCGAGGCGGCGCC
>JASLBO010000290.1 GCA_030146605.1 Sphingomonas sp.
CGAATGGAACAGCGCCAGATACCCCGCATTGGGCTCCCATTCGATCCGCAGATCGACCAACTTGCCTGCAGTCATCGCCAGTTCGAAATTATGGAACCACGGGTTCCAGTTCTGCCGCCAGCGCGACAGCACTTGCTTGCCGTCGGCGAACACCTTCACATAGCTCGACGAATAGAGCCGGAACTTGTGCGCGCCGCTCTTGGCCGGGGTGACGCTGCCGCTCCACACCACGCTCTGCTTGCCGACCACCACGCCCGCGGTATTCTGTCCGCTCTCGGGCGAGGCGACGGTCTGCGCCTTTGCGGCCGCGGGCCAGTTCTTCTGATCCTTGATGAACTGATAGTCGATGAACCGCTCCTGCCGCCGCACCGCCAGCTTGTCGCCGAGAAAGTAATCCGCCTGCCAGCCGGGCTTGCCGCCGCTGGTCACCTTCAGCCCCTGCCCGACATGCGCATAAGGCAGCGGGTTGCCGAAGCGGGTGATCGAATTGTTGTCCCACAACAGTCCGTAATTGCGCGTCGACACCACGAACGGGATCGCGATGTCCATATTGTGCTGGGCGAGCTCCACGTCCTCGCCATTGTAATTCATCTGCCGGTTCTGGTGCTGCCCGAGGCCGTAAAATCCTTCGTCGGTCCCCCGGTTGAACTGCTGCTCGGTCGCCACGAAAGGCTTGCCGTCGGCGCTGGTCGCAGTGAAACGCCGCCGCGCTTCGTCAAGCACCAGCTTGCCGGCGGCATCGCGAAACTGCACGCGGCCATCGGACAGACGGATCTCGGCGGTGGCCCTGGGCAGCTTGAGCGTCACCAGTCCCTTCGCCTCGGTGATCACTGGAGCGCCGGCGGCCTCGGCGGTCACCATCAGGCTCCCGGGAAGGTTGAGGTCGTTCGCCGGTACCGCAGTCACCCGGAACGCCGCATCGCCATAAGCGAGGACCCGCACGCGTTTGGCCGCGCCCTGATCCGGGGTGACGATCACGCCATGCGGCACCCGCTCGACTTCGGAGGCAGAAGCCGTGGCCGGCATCAGCATGGCGGCGAGCGCCGCGCCTCGCAGCAAGTTCCTCAAGCCCCGTCTCCCCACCTTTTTATCCATGCTATTCCCTTTGCCACCACTGTCCAGCCGGCGATTACGATCAAGCATTGCTGCAACGCGGCGATCCGCAGAATCCCGGCATTGATGGGCTGACCGTGCCCGGCTAACCATTGGCTCGGGAATACGCGGGGGCGGGATTTTGCCGATGATGACCGAAATTCTTATTGCTCTTTACGCGATGCTGGCGATGTTCGTCTTGTCCGCGATGCAGCGCAACCAGCGCCAACAGCGACCCAATCCGCCGATGGTGACGCTTGTCGGCTGGGGACTGTTCTCGCTCTCCTCGACATTGGCGATCCTGCTCGGCGCAGTCGCGCTGGCGTTCCTGCTGGGACTCCACACGCCCGTTCCTGCCGCCTTCGACGCTCCGGCCTTCTGAAGGCATGCCGCTCTACCAATTGGGCGGCGAACAGCCGGCGATCGCTCCCGACGCCTGGGTCGCCCCCAGCGCCGATCTGATCGGCGACGTGCGCCTCGCCGCGCTCGCCAGCATATGGTTCGGCGCAGTGATCCGCGCCGACAACACCCCCATCCTGATCGGCGCGCGCAGCAACGTCCAGGATGGCGCGACTTTGCACTCCGATCCCGGCGCCCCCTGCACGCTGGGCGAGGACGTGACCGTCGGCCACCGCGCCATCCTCCACGGCTGCACGATCGGCGATCGCGTGCTGATCGGCATGGGCGCGATCATCCTCAACCGCGCGGTGATCGCCGAGGATTGCCTGATCGGCGCCGGGGCGCTGATCACCGAGGGCAAGACCTTCCCGCCGGGCCAGCTGATCGTCGGCTCCCCGGGACGCGCGATCCGCCCGCTCGACGACATGCAAAGGGCAATGCTCAAAGCCTCGGCGGCACTCTATGCCGCGAAGCAGCGCCAATATGCGCAGGATCTCCGCCGAGTCGGCTGAGGCTGGCGCGTGCGGACCGGCCCTGCCGTAGCGTCGCCGACAGCGGGATAGACAGCCAATCCCGTTGCGCTACAAAACTGGTCCATGGCCCTTCCCCCGCTCTTCGATCGCCTCCGGCTTCCCGTCATCGGTTCGCCGCTGTTCATCATCTCGGTGCCCGAACTGGTCATCGCGCAGTGCAAGGCGGGAATCGTCGGCTCGTTCCCGGCGCTCAACGCGCGCCCGCAGAGCCAGCTCGACGAATGGCTGCATCGCATCACCGAGGAGCTCGCCGCATGGGATCGCGCCAATCCCGACGCGCCCGCCGCCCCCTTCGCGGTCAACCAGATCGTCCATCGTTCGAACGACCGGCTCGAGGCCGATCTCCACACCTGCGCCAAATGGAAAGTGCCGATCGTCATCACCTCGCTCGGCGCGCGGCCCGAGCTCAACGACGCGGTTCATAGCTGGGGCGGCATCACGCTCCACGACGTCATCGACGATCGCTTCGCGCACAAGGCGGTCGAAAAGGGCGCCGACGGGCTGATCCTCGTCGCCACCGGTGCCGGCGGCCATGCCGGCCGGCTCAACCCCTTCCCCTTCGTCCAGGAAGTGCGCGAATGGTTCGCCGGACCGCTGATCCTGTCGGGTGCGATCGCCACGGGGCGCGCCGTGCTGGCGGCGCAGGTGCTCGGCGCCGATCTCGCCTATATCGGCTCGTCGTTCATCGCGACCGAAGAAGCGAATGCCGTGGAGGCCTATAAGCAGGGCATCGTCGAGGGTCGTGCCGCCGACATCATCTATTCGAACCTGTTCACCGGGGTGCACGGCAATTATCTGCGTAGCTCGATCGTCGCTGCGGGGCTCGATCCCGAAAAGCTCCCCGAGAGCGATCCCAGCGCAATGAACTTCGGCGGCGCCAAGGCGTGGAAGGAAATCTGGGGTTCGGGTCAGGGGATCGGCGCGGTGACCGCGATCGAGCCCGCCGCGGTCAAGATCGAACGGCTGAAGAAGGAATATGCCGCGGCCAGGGCGGCGCTGATCTAATTCCCACCCTCTCTGCTTCTTCGCTCCCCTCCCGCCTGCGGAAGGGGGATCTCAGAAAGACGCCGAAAGCCGCTCGAACATCCGCCGCGCGGGGCTGTCGTCCACCACCGGATCATCGAGCGAGGCATCGAGCCGCGCGACCCGGCGGTGCAGTTCGATGCTGGTGGCGATGATCGATCGCGCCTGGCTCGGCATTGCATCCAGCGTCACGGCATCGGTTTCCGGCGCGTCGCCCAGCCGCCGCGACGGCGACAATGCATCGACGGGCGTGAGTTCGCCGGCCTGTACCGCGCGCTGGGTCAGCAGCCACGCGATGATGTGCATCAGCCGCGTGGTCACCTTGAGCGACTCGCACGAAAAGGTGACCCGGCTCAGCGCCTCGAGCGACTCGCGCTCGGCCCGTCCGACCACGTCGAAATAGGCGCGCGCCTCGTCGGCCAGCAGCATCGCCTCGACATAGAGCGAGTCGACGAGCCTGCGATGTATCGCCGAAGTTGCCTTTTCCATCATCCGCGACTGGAGTGCCATAACCGCCGCGCCAGTTGAATGCTTAATATTACAGGATTTTCGTCCCGGCGCGGGAGATCAGGCAATGATGTCGGGGACCAGTTCGTCTTCGAGCAGGCTGATCTCGTCGCGCAGCCGCAGCTTGCGCTTCTTGAGCCGCGCCAGCTGGAGCTGATCGGCCGACCCGGTCTGACCCAGCGCCTCGATCGCCGTATCGAGGTCGCGGTGCTCGGTCCGCAGTGCCTCGAGCCGCCGCTGGATCTCGCTCTCGTCCATCTCCACCCCCTTTACGCACGCACAGCCAAACGAACCATCGCGCCTTTTACGCAGGCTGTCGATTGCGCCAATACGGGGGGCGACAAGCGGCTCGAAAGGTGATTTATTGGCTTCCCCCGGCGCTTATCGAAGGAGTAACGCTTCCATGCAGAACGCGCATTTCGTGGCACTCAACGCCAAGCACTCGACTCTCGATCAACGGATCGCCGCCGAGTCGCAACGGCCCTTGCCTGATCAGATACTGATCGCGGAATTGAAGAAGCGGAAGCTGCGCGTCAAGGAGGAGCTCAGCCGCTAGAGCGGCCGTCCACAGCTTTATCACGGAAGGTGCGGCCCGCGGCCGCACCTTTTCCGAAAGATCGACAGAAATCCCGGCGGCGCTCAGCGCCGCGTGAGCACCGGCTTGACGAAAGACGGGCTCTGCGCGCCCTTGCCCACCGGCTTGCGCGCCAGCATCGGATCGATCTCGATGTCGAAGGCGACCCCGACCCGGCCGTCGGTGGCCCAGGCGATTCGCCCTTTCACCCAGCCCACGCCGCGCACTTCGATTTCCACGGGCGTGCGGGTTTCGACCGGCGCGGCATATTCGGCCATCAGCCCGCCCGAGGAGAGGTTGCGGACGCGCACCTGCGCGACCTTGTCGTCGCCGACGACGCGGAACTGCGCGGTCAGCATGAGGCTGTCGCGCGAGCCGTTGCGCTGACCGGCGAAATCGTCGGCGGAGAGCGCATTCACGGAGTCGGTAGAATATTGGTCCATCGGGCTGCTCAAACGCAAAAAATTTATGCCCGAACTAGACCAGAAATCCCTGACGAAAGCGTAAACTTGAAGGGCCGCGCCTTAAAAAACCCGCGGCCCCCGGCCGCTATTCGTCGCGCGAGACCTTCTCGTTGCGTTCGTGGCGCTCCTGCGCCTCGACGGTCATCGTCGCGATCGGCCGTGCCTCGAGCCGGGCGAGCGAGATCGGCTCGCCGGTCACTTCGCAATAGCCATATTCGCCCTCGTCGATCCGGCGCAGCGCCGCGTCGATCTTGGCGATCAGCTTGCGCTGGCGATCGCGGGTGCGCAGTTCGATCGACCAGTCGGTCTCGCTCGAAGCGCGGTCGGTGAGATCCGCCTCGCGCAGCGAATCGGTCTGGAGCTGGTTGAGCGTTCCCGCCGCCTCGCGGTAGATCGCGTCCTTCCACGCCAGCAGCTTGTCGCGGAAATATTCCTGCTGCCGCGGGTTCATGAAGGGTTCGTCGCCGCGCGGCCGATAGCCGTCGCCGCCGTCATTCGCCGCGGCGGGAAAATGTTTCCCGGGTTCCTCGGACCGATCCAAAACAGTAGCCATCCCCACTCTCCACACCGGTCGCCCAAGTGGCCTGGCCGCTGGACGACTGCCTTTTGCCCGGACGCCCTATACTTGCGCGCAAGCCCATTAACAAGCGCGCTATTATGACAGCCGCTTTGTCTAATTCCCGATAACAAGGGGGAAATTAGCGGCGGCTGAACAAGAGTCGCAGATCGCCGCGCGTTAACCGTGCCGTTTTACAAGTAACGATACAGTCTCTCCGCAAACCGTGCCGAAACCGCACATTAACCATAAGCTCTGCCCCGCTGTCCCGAAAAACAGTCCAGGAACAAGGTAAACGGCCCTCGTTTCGCTTGCGCTTAATAGTTTGTTTTGCGTTTCTTGCGCATTGATGGCGCAGAAGCTGCTGACGGTCCCGTGGGGAGCGAGGCGCCAGCAACAGGAAGAGTGGGACATCATGTCGGTTCGCATGGCCTTGGCGAAACTTTGCGCATGTGCCTGTGGCGGCGCAGTCATCGGCGGCGGCGGCGTCTATGCCGTCGAGCGCGCGACGCAGCCCAGCGTGGTCAAGCAATATACGGTCGCGAAGAAGCGCATCGTCCGCAAGGCGCCCGTCGCCGGCGTGGTGCGCAAGAAGCTCGTGCGCCGCGTCGTCACCACCACGACCCAGGCCCAGCCGCAGGTCGTCGTCGTCACCACGCAAGGCGCTCCGATCCCGCTTCCGCCCCGCGAGATGCCCGCAGTGGCCGCAGCCAGCAGCGCGGCGGCGGGCGTCGTCGGCGGTGGGGGCGGCTATGGCGGCGGCTTCGGCGGCGGCTTCTTCGCCGGCGGCTTCTTCGGCAGCTCGGGGAGCAGCTCGGGCAGCAGCGGCATCAACATCGAGATTTCGAGCGGCGGTTCGTCGACCAGCACGTCATCGGGCGGCTCGTCCACGTCGACCGGCGGCTCGTCGACTTCCACCTCTACCGGCGGCTCCTCGACTTCGACGTCGAGCGGGGTCAGCTCGTCAACGTCCTCCTCCACCTCGTCCTCGACTTCGTCGAGCACGTCGAGCGGCCACTGGAGCACGTCGAGCGGCTGGAGCACCTCAAGCAGCTGGGGCTGCAAATGGGGCAAGCATTGCGGCGGCGGCCACAATCCTCCGCCATCGCCTCCGGGCGGCCCCGAGCCGGTTCCGGCCCCGCCGATGATCCTGCTGTTCGGCGCCGCCGCCGCGGCTCTGGTCGCGCGCAAGCGGTTTGCGAAGAAGAAGGGCGAGGCAGTAGCGTAACCAGGCGCCGCGCTCCGCGCGGCCTGGGCCCGCCCATCTCCATTCCTCCCTCGCAAAGCGGGGGAGGTGGCGCCGGAGGGGGCGTCTCGTCAGGCGACGTCGCTCGCGGACAGGCCCCCTCCACCACGCCCTTCGGGCGCGGTCCCCCTCCCCCGCTTCGCGAGGGAGGAATGGAGATGGGCGGGCCCAGGCCGCGCGGAGCGCGGCGCCTGGTTA
>JASLBO010000098.1 GCA_030146605.1 Sphingomonas sp.
GCGCGCCGGGAAGATAGCCCGGCGTCGCGTCGCTTGCGCTCAGGGTGAACCGGCTGCGTGCGCCGCCGCTCCAGCCGCGGAAACGCTCGGGATCCCACAAGCCCAGATCGATGACGGTCTTGTTCGCCTTGTCATAGTCGAGCGTCACCGTGATCCGCTCGACGCCTTGGGGAACGTCGAACGGCAGCGGCTTGTAATGCTCGTGATCAGCGCCGGTGATCTGGCCAGCCAGGACGATTTCGGGTGCCCGCTCCTGCGCCGCCGCCGCGGGAGCCAGTACGGCGAGCAGCGCAGGAGCGAGCCGACGCATCAGAACTTGAAGTCCACCGCGAAGCGGAAGTTGCGCCCGAGGATCGGCCGGCCGATGAACAGCAGATCGTTGGCCTGGCCGCTGGTCAGCTCGCCCGCCCGCGGATTGCCTTCGGTGAGCCCGATCGTGTTGGTCAGATTGTCGCCATAGGCCCATACGCTGATCTGGTCGGTCACGCCCAGCCGCACGCTCGCATTGAGCACGGTGTAAGCGGGCAGCTCGGAAGTGTTCGCCGCATCGGCGTAACGCTTGGTATAATGCTCGACGTCGAGCTGTGCGCGGAAGCGGCCATCAAACAGATGGACCGCCGGAGTCGCGCGCAGCGCCAGCTTGGGCACGCGGAGCAGCTGGTTTCCCGAATAGTCGCGCGGGATCAGCGTGGTGCCGGACAGTTCATTGTATTTGAGGTTGCGGAAGGTCGGCTCCTGCCACGTCGCGTTGAGCGTGAAATCAAAGAACGATGCCGGCCGGATCGTGCCTTCGAACTCGACGCCGTAAGCGCGCGTATCGGTGTATACGGTCTGCTGGGTATAGCCGTTGGTGGCGGTGTTGAAGAAGGTGTTGCCGATCGAATAGGAGTCGAAATCGGTCAGGAACGCCGTCGCGTAGAGGCTTACCAGTGGTGATGCGTATTTGACGCCCGCTTCCCACATCTCGATGCCCTGAATCACCGGCTGCGCGGTGGCACTGGTGATGAAGCTGCCGACGCTCGGCAAGCGGAAGGTCGAGGTGTAGCGCGCGAAGATCCCGGCACGGTCGGCGAACTGCCAGTCGGCGCCGAGCGTCCAGCCGACCCGGTCGAACTTGCGGCTATACGGCACGAACACGCCGTTGCCGGTCAGCACATTGTCGTCCGCCAGCGTCAGCGGATTGCCGAGATTGACCGTGCGGCTGTTCTCCTGCGCGCCCCGCGCCGACACCTGCTCGAAGCGTACGCCGCCGTCGATGCGGAAGCCGGGAGCGATCTGCCACTCGTCCGATGCATACACCGCGACGGTGCTCTGCGTGCCATACCCGTTGGCGAATTCGGACCCGTAACGCGCGACGCCGCCCTCGGTCAGCGCGCCGACCACCGCACCGGCGCCATTGAGCGCGACCAGATCGAGCAGCCGCGAATTGCCCGATACGTCCTGGATCGTCGATGCCGAATAGCGCGTGAAGGTCTCCTTGATGTACGCGTAATAAACGCCCACCGCGAAGTCGTGCGTGCCCGCCGCTTCGAACTGGTGCGCGATGCGCAGGTCGTTGAGCAGTTCGCTTTCGTTTACCGTGACCGGGCGTGCCTGGTTGATGAAGACGTCGCCATTGCCGTTCTGGCCGGTGACGTCGAACGGCTCGCCGCTATCGACATACCGCAGCTGGATCGAGGTCGCGGTCGGGAAGGCGGTGAGGACCTGCGGGCGATAGGTATTCAGCAGCGCGGTCGCCGTGCTCACCGACGCTGGGTAGACGCCATTCCGCACCGTGCTCGAGTCGCGGTAGCGCAGCTTGTGGCTAAGCTTCCAGTCGTCGGCGAGTTCCCAGTCGGTCAGCCAGCTCGCCTGGTCGAGCCGGATACGCGTGCCCTGGTCCTCGCGGAAGTCGACCGGTCCGGTAGCGCTCTTCAGCGTCATGCGGCGCAGCTGGCGGCTCGCAGTGGTGCCGTAATGCGGGTCGAAGCCGGGCAGGCCGACGATGTCGCCTTCGCTGTCCTTGGTCAGCGGGATGCCGGTGTAGAAGATCGCATTGTCGGCGAGATGCTTGTAGCTCAGCGTGGTTTGGCCGGTGCCCCAGTCGCCGTGCAGATCGGCGCGGATCTGACCGCCCTTGTTGCCGGTGAAGCCAGGATCGCGCACGCCCTGCTCGTGGCGGTAGAAACCACCGACGCCGATGCCCCAGCCCTCGGCGATCGGTGCGCCGATCCAGCCGTCGAAGCGATAAAGGTCGGCGGTTGGGCCGTAGAGCAATCGCGCATTGCCCGAGATCGTATCGCCCGGCTTGCGCGTGATGAAGTTGATCACGCCGCCCGGCGCGTTCGAATAGAAGACCGAGGACGGGCCACCGCGCACGACTTCGATCCGGTCGATCGATTCGTCGACGCGGAAGGCCTGGTCGGCATTGAGATAGCCGAGCGCCGGGTCGTGCTGCACCGGCAGCCCGTCCTCGAGCAGGTTGATCGAGCCGAACCCGTCGACCGGTATGCCGCGGGCGCGGACATTTCCGCTGCCTTCGCCGCCGGAAGCCTCGACCCAGAAGCCGGGGACCGACTTGAGCGTCTCGGTGACGCTCGACGGCGCGCGCGAGCGCAGCATGTCGTTGTCGATCGTCGTGACCGCGTAGCTGGTCTCGACCTTGGTGCGCTCGCCGGCGCCGGCGCGGCCGGTGACGATGATGTCCTCGCCGGTCGCTTCCGAGTCGCTGGTGGGATCGGCAGCTGTCTGGGCCAGAGCGCTGGTGCTGCAGCTGATGATCAGCGCCGCCACGGCGGTGCGGATTGGGTGAGCGACTTTCATTTGATTTCCCCGGCAGTGAACCCGCTATGTGCGGTTGCGGCTGCGCTTAGGGTTGGCGCATGACGGTTCGGCGGCGTGGTTGCTGCACTGCAATGACGGGAAGGTTGCAGATCTGTTGAGCGCTGAGAGCCCATAGCCGGGGGCTATGCAGCTTGGCGACAACGATCTGGCCGACAGGCGCGACAGCCACCAGATCCTCGAGAGCGACCGGCGCGTGCTGGCCACTACAAGGCGGACCGGCCTCGGATGCAGACTGACGGATATCCCCGGTGTCGGGCCGCTCCTGGCGAGGGCGTTCGTCGCCTCGGTTGCCGACCCCCCGTGTTCAAAAC